>JAKALZ010000243.1 GCA_021813065.1 bacterium | reverse complement strand
ATACCCGTGGAAAATCACCCCACGGAGGGCATTTCCGCCCTCGAGCTTGTCATGACGCGCCTCCATGCCGGCGGCAAATTCGACAAGAAAAACTACAAGGTCTCGGGCGGTCTGCACGGTGTAGGAGTGTCGGTCGTCAACGCTCTCTCGGTATGGCTCGAAGTCTACGTTCACACCGGCGGCAAGGTATATTTTCAGAAATATCTCCAGGGTGTGCCAGAAAAGCCCGTCGAACTGATCGGCGACTCGGATCGTCGCGGGACCGTGGTGCGTTTTCAGGCTGATCCCGAGATTTTCGAAGAGATCGCCTATTCCTTCGATGTGCTCAGCAATCGCCTCCGCGAGCTCGCCTTCCTCAATAAGGGGATCAAGATCGCTCTCATCGATGAGAGGCTCTCGCAGACAAAGCGGATCGATTTCCACTTCGAGGGTGGCCTCCAGGAGTTTGTCGAGTATCTTAATAAGAATAAGAGCGTCATCCACCGCGATGTGATCTACTTCATGGGTACGCGCGACGACGTCGAAATCGAAGTCGGCATGCAGTACAACGATGGCTACAACGAAACGATGTTTTCGTACGTCAATGGAATCAACACGCGCGAAGGCGGCACGCACCTCATTGGATTCAGAAACGCGCTTACGAAAGTCATTAACGACTTCTTCAAAAAGTCTAAATACAACAAGAAAATAGAAGAGAACCTATCGGGCGATGACGTCCGCGAGGGACTCACCGCGGTGCTCTCGGTCAAGGTCATGGAGCCGCAATTCGAGGGCCAGACCAAGGGCAAGCTCGGCAACAGCGAAGTGAAGGGGATCGTCGAGGGTTTCCTTGCGGATCAGCTCGATCTCTTTTTCCAGAAGAACCCTGATATCATCAACATTATTCTCGAAAAATGCACCACCGCGGCCCGGGCGCGCATCGCGGCTCGGCAAGCGCGAGAACTCACGCGGCGCAAGAGTCTTCTGGAGGCCTCGAGCCTTCCTGGAAAACTCGCCGACTGCCAGGAAAAAGACCCGACCAAATGCGAACTCTTCATCGTCGAGGGCGATTCCGCGGGAGGCTCCGCCAAGATGGGCCGCAACCGCGCCAACCAGGCGATTCTCCCTCTGTGGGGCAAGATGCTCAATGTCGAAAAGGCGCGCCTCGACAAGGTGATTGGCAACGATAAACTGCAGCCGATTATCGCGAGCCTCGGCACAGGTATCGGAGAGGACTTCAATGTCTCCAAACTCCGTTACCACAAGGTCATCATTATGGCCGATGCCGATGTCGACGGTTCGCACATCCGCACCTTGCTTCTCACGTTTTTCTATCGCTACATGACCAAGCTGATCGAAAATGGGCATGTGTACCTCGCGATGCCGCCGCTGTACCGCGTGGCCTACGACAAAGAAGTGCACTATGCCTACACCGACGAAGAAAAAGATCAGATTCTCGGACTGACAAGCAAGGATCCTTCAAAAATCCTGGTCCAGCGCTATAAAGGCTTGGGCGAGATGAACCCGGAACAGCTTTGGGAGACTACAATGGATCCCGAGCGCAGGCTCATCAAGCGCATCACCATGGATGACGCCATACTCGCGGAAGAGATTTTCGTGACCCTCATGGGCGAACAAGTTGAGCCAAGGCGTCAGTTTATTGAAGATAACGCCCTCGCTGTCGCGAATCTCGACGTTTAAAGGCAGAACAAGATGGCAGAAATCAGCAACATCATCCCTGTACCTATAGAAGAAGAGGTCAAAACTTCCTATCTCAACTATGCGATGTCGGTCATTGTATCGCGCGCGCTGCCCGATGTCCGCGATGGACTCAAGCCTGTGCATCGACGACTGCTCTTCGCTATGGACGAGCTTGGATTGCGCAACAACGCGCCGACTAAGAAAAGCGCGCGCATCACGGGCGATGCCATGGGAAAATACCATCCGCATGGCGATCTCTCGCTCTATGATGCCCTCGTACGCATGGCCCAAGACTTTTCGCTTCGCTATCCACTTGTTCAGGGGCAAGGCAACTTCGGCTCCATCGACGGTGATCCTCCCGCGGCGAGCCGCTACACTGAGGCAAAACTCTCGAAGATAGGCGAGGAAATGCTCGCCGATCTTGACAAAGATACTGTGGATTTTGTCCCAAACTATGATGAGAGCCTCAAGGAGCCAAGCGTGCTCCCGTCGGCGATTCCAAACCTCCTCATCAACGGTTCAAGCGGCATCGCGGTGGGTATGGCGACTAATATGGCGCCGCACAATCTGCGCGAGATCGCCCAAGCCATAGAGGCCTACATCGATAACCCCAACATAAATATATATGAATTAATGAATTACATAAAAGGGCCCGACTTCCCAACAGGCGGTATCATCTATGGTATGCAGGGGATTAGGGACGCCTTTGAAACTGGACGAGGTCGTCTGACCGTGCGCGGGCGCTTTGTCATCGAGACGATGAAGAACGGCCGTGAACAGATTGTCTTCACTGAGATTCCCTATGCGCTGAATAAGACAACGCTCGTAACGCGCATCGCCGACCTCGTGCGCGATAAGCAGATTGACGGCATCTCGGACCTCCGCGACGAAAGCGACCGCGAGGGAATCCGTATCGTCCTCGAACTCAAGAAGGGCGCGATTACCAAGATTGTTCTCAACCAGCTCTTCATGCACACACCGCTTCAGAGCACCTTTGGCGTCATCAATCTGGCGCTTGTCGACGGAGCGCCGAAATGCCTTAATTTAAAAGAACTTATATACTATTTTGTGAAGCATCGCTTTGAAGTGGTCACACGGCGCTCGCAATTCGAGCTTCGTAAAGCAGAAGAACGCGCGCACATTTTGCGCGGTTTGGTGATCGCGCTCCAGAATATCGATGAAGTTATCGCCATCATCAAATCGAGCAAGAACATCGACAGCGCGAAGTCGCGCCTCTCCGAGCGCTTCGGGTTGAGCGACGCCCAGGCTCAAGCCATCGTTGATATGCGCTTAGGTCGGCTCACAAGCCTCGAAACCGAGAAGATCCTTGCCGAATTGAAAGAGATTGAGACGCGGATCGAGTACCTCAAGGCGCTCCTCGCGAATCCAAACGCGATTCACCAGGTCATCAAGCAAGAAACTCACGAGGTTTCCGAGAAATACGGCGACGAACGTCGTACTGAAATCGTGCCTAATCAGGTCGAACAGATTAACCTCGAGGATCTCATCAAACCCGAAGAGATGGTGATTCTCATCTCCAACAAGGGCTTCATCAAACGAATCTCGGTCAACCAATACAAGTCGCAGGGGAGGGGCGGCAAGGGATCCAACTCAGCTTCACTCATAGAAGACGACTTCATCCAACAGCTCTTTATCGCCAACACCCACGACTATCTGCTCTTTATTTCGAGTTGGGGTAAGGCGTATTGGCTCAAAGCTCTCGAAATTACAGAGGCGAGCAGACAAGCGCGCGGAAGCCATATTCGCTCTCTTCTGGCGATATCCGAAGACGAAGAGATCACCGCGGTGGTCGATTTCAGCGATTTCTCTGATACCCAGTTCATCTTGATGGGAACACTCAATGGGGTAGTCAAGAAAGTCGCGACCAAAGAGTTCGCCAATGCTAAAACGCGCGGCATCATAGGCATCAATCTCGATGAGGGCGACAGGCTCGTCTCCGCGATTCTGACCAACGGCAACGACGAAGTGGTGCTCCTTTCGCGCAAGGGCCAGGCGCT
>JAKALZ010000242.1 GCA_021813065.1 bacterium | reverse complement strand
GGCTGGCGGCCATAGAGCGTTTTTTTGCGGAGAGCGGCGTTCATTTTACGATCGCGGACGATATCGAGCGGGAGATTTGGTTCAAATTCATGATCAATGTGGCGGTCAACCAGTGGTCAGCCATCCTCCGTGCCTCCTATGGGCAGATTCTCTCGAGCGCGCACCTCAGGTCGCTCATCGAGCGAACCATGGGCGAAGTGATCGAGCTGGCGGGCCGCTTTGGCGTGGCGCTCGGCGGGGCTGATATCGCGCGCGCTATGGCATGGCTGGCGACGCTCGGCCCAGAGGGGAAAACTTCAATGCTTCAGGATGTCGAGGCGGGTCGGAGTACGGAGGTAGAGGCGTTTGCCGGCACGATGATGCGTCTTGGTGCCGCGCGCGGGGTGACGACTCCGATCAACGCGATGCTCTACGATATCATTCGGGCGATCGAGGAATCCTCAGCCTCTGCGTGAGGAGATTTCGCCCGAGGCGAATGCCCGTCGGTTCCCTTCAATATTCAAAATGAGGGAGCCGTCGTCGCCGACGCCCTCGCAGATGCCTTCGACTATTTCCGGGTGCTCGGGGTGACCAGCCAGAAAGCGGAGCCTCTCGCCTAGGCCCCAGAGCCGCGCCTCGTACTCGCCCTTCCACCTTCGATCGTCGAGCGACTCGAGCACGGCGCTCGCGAGGGTGCGCGCGGCGCTCTCGAGATCGTGCCACGATAGCGGAAGCTCGCCAAGGGCCTCTTCGAGACTCAGGGGAGGGAAGGGGGCGGTTGTTGCGGGCGAACCTTCGAACAGCTCGGCGTGAAGCCCCATAGGATGCTCCGCAGGCAGCTCCATAGGAAGCCCTATAGGCAGCGCCGCGCGCTTCACGTTGATTCCGATCCCCGCGAGCGCCCGTCCGCCCACGGTTTCGCAGAGTATGCCGCAGATCTTGCCGTACGAGCTTTGGGCTTGCGCGCGGCCCGGAGTATCGGCGCGCTCGCGGGCAGCTGCGCGGTTAAAAGTACCCGCGCGACCCGGAGTTGCCTTGCGGTCCGGGGCGCGCCACACCGCCACAACATCGTTCGGCCACTTGAGCCAGAACTTCGGGGGCGCGCCTGCGTGCGTCGTTTCTGTCGCTTCCGCCGCTTCGAGCGCCCGAGCGACGCCGAGCCCCACACGGAGCGGCAGTGCCTGGACCGCCGCCGACCCTTCCGGGAGAATGATGGTTATGAGCAGGGATCGGCCCGGCGCGTCGATCCAGTGGCGACCCGCGATCCTACCGCGACCGGCGGTCTGGGTGTCCGCGCGCACGATTCCCGCGCCCACAAAACCTGCATTCACGATGCGGCGCGCTTCATCCATCGTGGAGCTGAGGCTCGAATATGAAAAAAGGGGGGGCTGCCTTGTGGACACGGTCATCTGCGCTCTACGCTAGCCCAAAAGAGCGTGGCGGGCAAGTGCGACAGGGCGCGCAAAAGGCAAGGGCGTGTTGCGCGACACAGCGCGGCGGGGCCTTGAAGCGCGGCTGAGGTATGCTATCATCGTCCTATGGTTTCTTTCATAAAGAAGCCCAAGAACAACACGTAACGATTTTTAAAAGAGGAGAAGTATTCCATGTGCGGAATTATCGGGTATACAGGGCCGCGAAAAACATCGAGCGTGCTCGTCGAGGGGTTACGGCGCCTTGAGTACAGGGGCTACGATTCAGCGGGCATCGCGGTAGGAAATCCCAATTCAGTCCCTCGCCTTCGAATCATACGTTCAGTGGGGAAAATCGCCGAGCTCGCCAAGAAAATTCCGAGCGACATCGACGGCACCTGGGGCATAGGGCACACGCGCTGGGCCACGCACGGCGGCGTTACCGAGGCGAACGCGCACCCGCACACCGACATGTCGGGAAACATCGCCGTGGTGCACAACGGCATCATCGAGAACCACAAGACGCTGCGCACCATGCTGGAGAGCAAAGGCTACACGTTCAAGAGCGAGACCGATACCGAAGTGATACCGCACCTCATCGCCTCGTACTATCAAGGCGACCTGCTTGCGGCGGTACTCGCGGCCCTTCAGCATCTCGAGGGCACCTACGGCATCGCCTGCGTTCACGCGGACGAGCCAGGGCGCATTGTGGGCGCGCGCAACGGCAGCCCCCTCATCCTCGGCGTCGGCAAGGACGAAATGTTCCTCGCCAGCGATATCACCGCGATGGTCGCCTACACGAACCGCGTCGTATACCTCAACGATGGCGAGGTGGTCGACATAACCCGCGACAGCTACACCATCACCGACCGCCACTCGAACGCGCTCGACAAAAAGGTCGATGAGGTCACCTGGGAACTCGGCGCGATCGAGAAGAGCGGCTTCATGCACTACATGGAGAAGGAGATTTTCGAGCAGCCCGAGTCGATCGCCCGCGCGATGAGCGGCCGCGTCGACGAGGAGAACGCAACCGCGAAGCTCGGCGGTCTCAACCTCACCAGGCGGCAGCTCGCCGATGTGCGCCGCGTGCGCATCATCGCGGCCGGCACGAGCTGGCACGCCGGCACCACGGGCTCCTACCTCCTCGAACAGGTAGCGCGCATTCCCGCGCAGGCCGAGCTCGCCAGCGAGCTGCGCTACCGCAACGCTGTGGTGGAGAACGGTTCGCTTTGGTTCGTGGTGAGCCAGTCGGGCGAGACAGCGGACTCGCTCTTCGCGATGCGCGAGGTGCAGCGCAAGGGCGCCACGGTGCTTGGTATCTGCAATGTGGTGGGATCGACCATTCCGCGCGAGTCCGATGGCGGCGTGTATGTGCATTCCGGCCCTGAAATCGCGGTGGCGAGCACGAAAGCCTTCACGAGCCAGCTCACGGTGTTCTACCTCTTTACGCTCCTCATGGCCCGCATGCGCGACATGTCACGCGAAGAAGGACAGAAATTCGCCCGCGCCCTTCTCGGCGTGCCTGACCTCGTTCGCGACGCCCTCGCACAGCGCGACCACATTCAGGCTGTCGCCAAGAAGTACTGCCACGCGAAGGACTTTCTCTATCTCGGGCGCGGCATTCTGTACCCAATCGCCCTCGAGGGGGCGCTCAAGCTCAAGGAGATCTCGTACATCCACGCCGAGGGCTACAGCGCGGGCGAGATGAAACACGGTCCGATCGCCCTCATAAGCCCCGAAGTGCCGAGCGTCTTCCTGGTATCGGACGACTTCCTTCACGAGAAGACAATCAGTAACATGCGCGAGATCAAGGCGAGGGGAGGACCCATTATCGCAGTGGGTGTCGAAGGCGACAAGGAGGCGATTGCGCTCGCCGACGACTTTATCCCCGTGAAAAAGGCAGACCCGCGTTTCTATCCCTTCAGCATGGTCGTGCCTCTGCAACTCTTCGCGTATTTCTGCGCGCTTGAGCTCGGGCGCGATGTCGATCAGCCTCGCAATCTCGCGAAGAGTGTCACGGTAGAATGAAGCGAGCCGCGTGGCGGGTGTTGCCGATCGTCGTTTTCGCGATCGCGCTCCTCGGGGCGCTGGCCTTCAACATCGCCCTGGTGAGTCGAAGCCGCGTCGCGCTGACGTCGACCATTCTCCGCAATCCTGCCACGGTGAAAACCGAGCGCTTCCATGTCGTCGCGATTCTCCCCGACACCGCGGATCCTTTCTATACGCACCTCATCGAGGGGCTCAACGAGGAGGCCGACACGCAGAACGCCGCGCTGCAGCTGTTCTACTATTCACCCGGCATCATCAGCGAGG
>JAKALZ010000241.1 GCA_021813065.1 bacterium | reverse complement strand
AGAGCTGAGGGGATTGTTGATCTCGTGAGCGACTCCCGCCGAGAGCATGGAGATGCTCGCGAGTTTCTCAGCTTGGCGGATTTTTTCCTCATAGGCGACTTTGGCGGTGATATCCTCGATGACCATGATGCAGTGCACGGAAGTCGTTTCGCCTTCGTGTTCGAAGAGCGGGTAGAACTTGATCTCGAACGCGCGTCCCGACGAAGTCCGGCGCACCTGCGTGTCAGAGTCGACTCCGCCTGAGATGATCGCGCGGATACTCGTGTGCACAGGCTCATCGAAGATCGCGGGAGAGAGCGCGTCGATATTGTGACCTATCACTTCCGACTCGCTCTGCCCGCAATGCTCGAGGAAAGCGCGATTCGCTTTCTCTACTGAGAACACCGCGTTGATGACAAGTATCTGTTCGCGGATCGAGTTGAATATTTTGTCGTTGTACTCTTTGATCCGTGTGATTTCCTGGATGTGCGCGGAGAGGGCGCGCTTGTCTTCCTCGATCCGCGCGGACATATCGTTGAATCCGTGGAACAGGTCGGCGATCTCACCTTGTGCGGGCCCCGCGACCTTCACAGGTTTTTCGCCCCGCATGAGGCGCAGCATCGCGTCGCGCAGCTGGCGCACGGGGTTCGTCACCGCCTTGCTGAGGCCGAGGCTGAGGATGGCCGTGAAGAGCGCCACAAGGAGCGACACGAGGATAATGGAACGATTGATGAATTCTACGCGGGCGCGGTACTCGGCGAGTGAGAGAAAGGTACAGATGTAAAGCGTCGATTCGCCCGTCGAGCCGCTCTCCACGAGGCGGGCGTTGCCCGATTGCTGAATCACGATACCGTAGGGCACTCCGTCTTCAACAAACTCTGGTAGCACGGTGTAGGAGGTGCTGAAGCTCCGCCCGCGCATCCACTCGGAGAAGTGCGTGCCCACGATCGATCCCACCACAAAGTGGCTGTTCAGAGCTATGAGCGTTTTAACGCGCTGGTTGAAGCTGAGCTGGCGCATGAGGGGCTCATCGACGCGCTTGGCGATAAAGATATCGATAAAGCGGCCATCGGCGGCAGTAACGCGGACCGCGCCCGAAAAGTAGAGGATGCCATCGGAGAGCAGCATTTCAACGTAAGGGTGGAGGCGATCGATGCTGAAGTCATGTGCGCGGGGCGCGGGAACAGGTTTGTCGGTAAGAGGTCTCACCGCGGTGAATGTCGACCAGCTGTTCCGAATCACGAGAAATTCGCAACCGGCCTGAATCGCCGCCTGTCGGAGGGCGCTTTCTAGTGCGTCATCGGGCGCGATGTGCGTTTGCGCGGCGATCAGCGCCTTGAGCCGCGCGGATTTCGAGAGGTCGACGATGGAACTCCAGATAACGCGCTTCCACGAGTTGAAATTGTCGTAGACACTGAGCGCTTCAGTCTTGAGCTCTCTGCGCGAATCCTCTTCCTGGCTCCTCGACACGCTGCCAGAGACCAAGAGCGCGACCAGCACCGCTTGGAGCACGATGACCGAGATGAAGGAATTGAAAGTTCTGGCGAAGAATCTCATTGCGATCGTTTTTCGACCGACTCGGCTCCCACAATGAGGCTCACGATCTCTTCGGTCGTCGTATTCGCGACCATGCGCTCACCCGCCTTGATACCTCGCCGCATCACAATGATCCTGTCGGCCACCGAGAATACATCATACATCTGGTGGCTTATGATGATAATCGCGATCCCCTGCGTGCGCAGCGAACTCACGAGCTCGAGCACCTTCTTCTGCTCGGAGATGCCGAGTGCCGCGGTCGGCTCGTCCATGATGAGCACTTTGGCGTTCCAGTAGATCGAGCGGGAGATCGCGACCGCCTGGCGCTGGCCGCCTGAGAGGTTGCGGATATTCGATTTGAGCGAGGGAATCTTGATATCGAGGCGGTCGAGCACTTTACGCGACTCCTTCAGCATGTGGTCCTGGTTGACGACAGGGACAATGCCGAGCACCTTCTTCGTGCTCTCGCGCCCGAGGAAGATATTCGAGGGTACGTCCATGTTCTCGGCGAGGGCGAGATCCTGGTAGATGGTCTCGATGCCGTGGTCGATCGCGTCGATAGGCGAATCGATGTGGATTTTCTGACCGTTGAGCAGAATTTCGCCCGAGTCGGGTCGGTGAACGCCCGAGATGATCTTGATCAGCGTCGATTTGCCCGCGCCGTTGTCACCGACGAGGGCGACGACTTCGCCCGCGTCAACGTGAAAACTGACATCGTCGACGGCGACAAGGCCGCCAAATCGTTTGGTGATATTTCTTGCCTCGAGCAAATGCGCCTTGGTTCCTGCGTTCGTTTCAGCCATATTTTCCACCACCTCTCAGAAATTCCAGCTCAAAAAGACCCGCCGGTATCGCGCTACCGGTTTCGATTTGGGAATACCTGGTCAATGATCACCGCGAGAATCAATATCGCGCCGACCAGGATGTATGTCATGAAAGTCTGCATGCCGAGAATGCGCAGCCCCGTCTCGAGAATCGCGATGACGAGGGCGCCGAGAATGGTCCGTCCGACAGTTCCCGAGCCGCCCGCCATGCTCGCTCCTCCGATCACAACCGCCGCGATCGCCTCGAGGAGCATGTTGGCGCCGGCGTCGGGTTTCCCTGTGATGTACTTCATCACATAGCTGATTCCCGCAAGCGAGGCGAACATCGACGAGATGACATAGGAGGCGATGAGGTCGCGCTTGACATTGATCCCCGAGCGAATCGCGGCGTCGATATTGCCGCCGATCGCGTAGAGGTGTCGTCCAAATTTCATCTTGCCTAGCACGAAGGCGAAAATCAGAATGAAGATAAAGGCGAACACCACCATGTCAGGCAAAATCGCGATTACGATCTGACCACGCGCGACCTGGGGCCTCGCGAAGAAGCTCAGCACACCGCTCGGCGGGATATAGAGGAAGGAGCCATTGCCGATATTCCCCGCGAGCGCGGGAAGGTTCTTGGTTGGCATACCCTGGGTCATCAGCTCAGAAATGCCGTGCGTCACGCCAAGCATCGAGAAGGTCGCGATAAAGGCCGGCACGCGGAGGTACGCGACGAGCCAGCCATTGACGAGGCCAGGCAAAAGCCCGATCAGTATCATGACCGCGCTCCCCGAGAGAATGCTCGCGAGCGGCGGCAGCCCCATCGCCGCGAATGCCACGATCAGCTTCGACGACACTACTGTCGAAAATCCCATTACAAAACCGACCGATAGATCGATGCCCCCCGTGATGATCACGAAAAGCTCTGCAATCGCGAGGAGAAACACTTCCGTGCCATTGAAGAAAATGAGCTGCGCGGTATCGATGCTGAAGAAAGCCCGAGAGAGCGCGGAAAAGAGCGCGATCAGCACGAAAAGGAAAATGCCGATCCAATTGCGCCCAAGCGCCTCGGAGAGTGAAGATCGTCGCTCCACTATGTTGGCTGGCATGCTCCCCTCCCCTCAGAACAGATCCGGAAAAGCCCGGTCGATGATGACGGCGATGGTCAGCAGAACGCCAACCCCGATATAGCGGTAGAAGGCCGAGATTCCCGCGATCTGGAGACCGTTTTCCAACACGGCGAGGACGAGGACGCCTACCGCCGTTCCCTCGGCATGGAAGGGCTCTACGGCGAAGAGGGCTACTCGACGCTCGAGCGCCAGTGGACGCGCCCGACGCTCGAGCTCAATGGCATGGGCGGCGGCTACCAGGGTGAGGGCGGCAAGACGGTGGTG
>JAKALZ010000240.1 GCA_021813065.1 bacterium | reverse complement strand
CGCCCGGCCGATGTAGGCGAGCGTCCGCGCCACCACGAGCTCGTCCAGCCCCTCGCGCTCAAGCTTGAAACCGCCAGTGTCGACCACCGTAACCCGCTTGTCCGTGCCGCGCAATTCGCACTCTTCCTCGATGGGGTCGCGGGTTACGCCTGGCGTAGGATCGGTGATCGCGCGGCGCTTGCCGATGAGTCGGTTGAAAAGCGTCGACTTGCCGACATTAGGTCTCCCCGCGAGCACCACGATGGGCAGATTCTCATAGCGAACGATCGGCTCGAGATCGGCAGAGGAAGTCTCGCTTTCTTGAACCGCGGGTTCCGCCATGGAGGCCGCTGGGATTGCCGCGCGCGCACTGAGCGCTTTGGGTGCCTTGGGTTTGTCAGTCTTCGACGCATCCGACTTCGGCCGATTCGTCTTTCTTGTGGTGGCTTTCAGCTTCTTTGTTCTCGGCGCGTTGGCGTTCGATTTTTTTGATTTTCTGGTAGCCCGTGTGCCAGGGGTCGAAGACGAACTCTGGGCGTTCTTTTTTGTGTTCATATAATTCCTATAGGCTGATTCTAGAATTGAGAAGCGCGGACACCTGGGTGGAGGTCCGTAAGGAGAGCGCCTGATGCGCGATTGCTTGCGCCTCCTCGAGACTGATGGACTTGAGCACACGCTTGATCGCGGGAATCGCGCTCGCCGACATAGACAGCGTCCGGAGGCCCATGCCTACGAGGAGTACCGCGCTCGCGGGATCGGCTGCCATCTCGCCGCAGAGACTTACCGCAATGTGCGCGTGTTCGCCGTAGCCGATGGTCATGCGGATGAGGCGGAGCACCGCGAGGCTGTAAAGCTCGTTGAGATAGGCGACCTTCTGATTGCCTCTGTCGACCGCGAGCGCGTACTGACTGAGATCATTGGTGCCAATCGAAAAGAAATCACAGGACCGCGCGAGCACATCCGCGCAGATCGCCGCAGAAGGCACCTCGATCATAATGCCAGTCTCAATGTTCGGGTCGATCGAGTGGCCGTGGGCCTTGCACTCCCACTTTGCCTCCGCGAGCAGCCCCTGGGCGCGGATGAGCTCGTCGATAGTGCTGATCATCGGAAACATGATCTTTACTTTTCCATGGATTGAAGCACGAAGGATAGCTCGGAGCTGCGTTTTGAAGAGCTCGGTTTTTTCAAGACAGAAACGGATCGCGCGCCACCCGAGAAGAGGATTCTTCTCGCCCATGGCTCCGAGCTCAGGAAGCACCTTGTCGCCTCCGATGTCGAGGGTGCGGATTGTCACCGTTTTGCCGTTCATTGCCTCCACCACCCTGGTGTACGCCTTGCACTGCTCCTCTTCGCCAGGCACGTGACCCCCAAGAAAGAGGAACTCCGACCTGAAGAGCCCTATACCCTCCGCGCCATACTCGTTGACATTCGCGACCTCATCAGGCATCTCGATGTTCGCGACGAGCGAGATGAGGGTTCCGTCCTTCGTTTGAGCCGGGACTTCACGAAGTTCCCTGTTCTTTATCTCGCGTTGAACGTGAGCGGCACGCGCCGCCTTTTCGCGCTGAACAAACACGCTGTCGGGATCGACCGCGACGATGCCCTTCTCGCCATCGACATACATCGGCTGGCCCTGCTTCACTTGATCAACAAAGTTCGGCCCCACGCCGAGCACCGCGGGAATCTCGAAGGCGCGCGCAAGAATCGCGGCGTGGCTCGTTCTGCCGCCCGACTCCGTGACAATGCCCCGCACCATGCTGCGCGACATGCCGACCATGTCGGAGGGGAGCAACTCCTTGGCGACGAGAATGATCTCAGTCTGAATATCCGAGAGCGAAATCCTCTCCTTCTTTAGAAGATGACGGAGAATGCGCCGCACGACATCGTGCACATCCGACACGCGCTCCTGGATAAGAGGATCAGGTGATGAAGAAAGCTTGTCGACCATTTCAGTCTCGAAGGCGAGAATCGCGGACTCGACATTGAAGAGATTGTCGTTGAGCGAAACTTCAATCTGATCGAGGAGCTCAGGATCGTCAAGCATCATGAGGTGCGCGTCGAAGATTGCCGCCTGCTCTTCCCCTGCTTCATTCTTGGCGTGGTCACGGAGAGCCTCGATATCTTTGCGCGCGAGCAAGGACGCCTCGTGAAACCGCGCGAGCTCGCTCACTACTTCCGCCGGAGCGATGTGGTACTGAGGAATTTCGGTAGAATCATCCGCGAAAATAAAGGCTGGAGCAATAGATACACCTGGAGATACGGCGATTCCCTTCGTGATTCTCATGATGAGACACTCTAGCAGATATTTCCTTGTACGTCAAACAAGAGAGACTGGCTGGACCTCAGGGCAGATAGTTCAAGGGGTTGACGAGACTCCCATTCTTGATCACCTCGAAGTGGCAGTGCGGCCCTGTGGAGTACCCCGTAGTGCCGATGCGGCCGATAGCCTTGCCCTGCGCGAGGTATTGCCCCTCAGCCACGAGCACTTCGGACATGTGACCATAGAGCGTTTTCCAGCCGCCCGAGTGCGACATCATCACATACTTTCCGAGAGTCGGAGAATACCCTGCCTCAATAACCCTGCCCGGCATAGGGGCGGTGATCGTCGTGCCATAGGGGGCGGCGATATCGAGGGCGTTGTGGTAAGAGCGTTTTCCTGTGAACGGGTCCTTCCGCCATCCGAACCACGAAGTGAGCCGGCCGTGCACAGGCCACAGGAAGAGATTTCCGGTGATTTCGCGGAGCGTCGCAGACGGAAGCTTGACATCGGGCAGGAAAAGCGGTTTCCCTGAGGCGATCGCGTTCGAGAGCAGGCCATTCGCATCGATCACGCGGTCCGGATTGATATTGTACATCGTGGCGATTTCTTGGACAGTGGACGCGGCCTTGGGAGTGTAGATGATGCCGGACTCGGAAGGAATTTTAATGAGCTGGCCTGGGCGGAGCGATTTCGCCGAGGTAAAACCGTTCATGCTGATGAGCGTGTCGAGGGTGAGATCGTACTGGCTGGCGACCTCCGAGAGCGTATCGCCCTTCTTAACCTCGTACACGGAATATTTTACGAGCTTATCCTCCGGTTCAGGCATCACGATGTCCTCGCTGACGGCGAGGGGACTGATATCGGATCCGCCGCGAGCGGAGAGCGGTCCTGGAGCTGGCCGAAAACTCGAACCGAGCAGCACGAGCATGCAGCCTATCGAAAATAAAAGAACCTTGAGATTGTTCCCTCGTCCGATATAGTACACCCAATTGTTCCGATCCAGCCGAAGTCTCATTCTGCCTTGGTACCTCACCTCGCAAATTTCGATCATTATATGGGTATAGTGCCCGATTTTGCAAGTGACACTTTTTCTTTGCCTTCTTCGCCTTGATAAAGATAAGAACTTCAAATTATACTTGCCCGCCGGAGACACCGTATGAATACCACCGAACCAGGCGCCAATGTCGCGCTTCTGCGCTGCGAATCCTATGAAGAGAAGCTTTTGGAAGAGGTAATCGCGCGCGCGGCGCGCATTGCCGGATTCCCCGATGTGCGGGGAAAGACGCTTCTTCTCAAGCCAAATATCCTGAACGCGTCGCCTGCCGCGAAGGCGGTGACGACCAACCCCGCCTTCCTCGGCGCGGTGATTCGATTCGTGCGCTCGGAGGGAGCCGCGCGCATCCTCGTCGGCGATTCACCGGGCTGGCAGCCGGGAGCGCTCGCCGCGAAGGCCTGTGGTATCTACGACGCGGTCCAGCGCAATGGCGCCACCT
>JAKALZ010000007.1 GCA_021813065.1 bacterium | reverse complement strand
ATGATTCAATTTCTGCCAAAAAAATGGCGCGTCCCTGTGCTCATTGCGGTACCGCTCATCATTGGATTCTCCAGGATCTATCTCGGTGTTCACTTTATCACCGATGTCCTCGGCGGATACCTCGTCGGGATTCTATTCTTTTTGTTCTTTAAGGCGATCGCACCTCACATCGAACGTATGCTGCATAATTCCGAATGGCGTATCCGCGTCGTACTTGCAGCGGCGCTCTCTTTTGTTATGAATCTTCTTCTGCCTAATGACACAATGATCTCGGGTGCCTTTCTCGGAGCTTCCGTGGGATTCGCGTTCGCCGCGCGTAACGTGGCCTTCAGTCAGAGCGATGCGCTCGGAACAAAGGCGCTGCGCTACGCGGCAGGCCTCGCCAGTACCGGTATCATGTACCTTGCGCTCAAGCTCGCGGCCGGACCAATCGACGCGATATCAGCGCACAGCCAAGAACAGCTCATACGATTTATTCGGTATACGATTATTGGAGGGTGGATCAGTTTAGGCGCCCCCTTCCTCTTCCTCAAACTCAAGCTTGCTCGCCAGGGGAACTGAGCGCCGCTCCAGGCACACGGCGAGCCAACGAAGCCTAACCTCGATTCTCGCCAATCGCGCGGGTACGAATCACTTTTCAGCGAGCGTGTAGGTTTTATCCAGGAGTGTGAACACTTTGCTCGCGCCTGGGCTGAGGTACACTTTCCTTTGGTTATCGATGAACACGGCGTAGGTGTCGGGGAACTGCCGCAAGAACTCCATTCCCTTCTGAATACCGAGAATAAAGAGCGACGTGGAGAGAGCATCCGCATCGATGCTGCTTTTTGAAACAATTGAGACAGATACAAGCCCATTATCGACCGGGAATCCTGTCTGGGTGCTCAGAATATGGTGGTATCTTTTCCCATTTTCAAAGAAAAACCTTTCGTAGATTCCAGACGTCACTACGGTCATCTGCGCGCCGGTCACAATGGCCAGATAATCTCCCCGCGGAGAGTCAGGATTTTGAATGCCCACTTTCCAAGGACTCTTATCGCGCTTGGTGCCATATACAAATATGTTTCCGCCAAGATCGATAATTGCGGCCTTTACTTTATCCGCCAGCATGATCTTCTCAAGCTCATCCGCGGCGTATCCCTTCGCGATCGCTCCCAGATCGATGCGCATCCCCGCTTTTTTTAGAAATACAGTGTGCGCCTTTTCATCTACGATAAGGTCTCGCCAATTGATGAGAGATTTAGCGGCGAGAATTTCCTTCTCTGGCGGGACCTTCTCTCCGCCATTACCGATATTCCACAGTTTCACAAGAGGTCCGACTGTCGGATCGAAAGCTCCATTGGTCAAGCGCGCGTACTCGAGCGCCTTGGAAATGACGTAGAAGGTATCGTCTGAGACTTTGACGGGCTCTTTCCCCGCCATATCATTCACATGTGAGAGTTCACTGTCTTCTCTGTTCGCGCTCATGTGAGCTTCGATAACGCGCAGGCGCTCGAAGGCCTCCGTCAAGGTGGCGCTGTTTCCCCCTTCGACCAATCGCACGGCACATACCGTACCCAGCACAAAATCAGTTTTGCTCAGCTCCTCAGCGTGGAGCGCGGGCGCAGCAGCGATGAGTGCCGCGAATGCGGCGATCGACATCATCATCTTAGAAGAAAAATGCTTTAAAATGCTCATCAAGAAATCCTTTACTACATATTAATCGCGAAATGCGGCAGAAAGTTCCCTTCCAATTGTTGTCCGAGGCCCATGTCCCGGGAATACCAGTGTCTCAGGCGAAAAGTGCGCAAGTTTTCCAAGGCTTCGCTCAAGCGCGACAGGATCCGCGTCGGGCGTATCTGTGCGACCAACACCGTCGCGGAAGAGTGTATCGCCCGTGATGCAGCAAGAGACACCACCCGCACCGTCTTCTCGTTCGGCATCATCGTATCCGTAAGAGCCGACTTCGAGTTCTGGTTCATAGAGACATATCGATCCCGCGCTATGCCCCGGTGTGTGAATTACCCTCAATGTGGTGCCAATCACATTCATCCCGTCTTCTAAAAGAACCGACGCGGCGGGCAAAGGTTTCCAATATGCGTGAAAATACGAAGGCGCTTTGATCGCGTTGAACAGTGCCCGATTGGTGGCTTCTCCGGATTTACCGAGGTAGACCGCGTCCAAGGAATGCACCGCGATCGGCAAATCCACCCTGAGCATCGCAAAGAGTTCGGGGATCGCGGCGCTGTGGTCGAGGTGTCCATGCGTAAGCACGACGAGCGAGGGAGCGAGCGAATGCTCCTTCAAGAATGAGAAAATAAGCTCTGGTTGAGCTCCGGGATCGATAATTAGGCTTGTGTTGCTAGATGTAACAACATAGCAATTCTCACCGATTGGGCCCACCTTGAGTCGCCATACTCTAGAAGCCACGCTTGATTATCCTTCGGGAGCGGATTCTGAGCGTTTTTTCGCGGGCTTGATCTCGAGGGGGCGGCCATTCATCTCAAATCCCGCCATCGCGGTTATGATGCGCTGGGCTGTTTCGCTCGGCACTTCGATGAACGAGTAGTTCTCGAGCAAATGCACACGGCCCAAGGTTTCGAAAGCCACACCCGAGCGTTCAGAAATATGCTGTTTCAATTCCTGCGGCTTGAGGTGATGGCGCTTCCCCATGGAAACAAAGAGCGAAATGGCATTCTTGTTCGTTGGCTCCTGCTTGGGTTCCACGCGCGGTTTCTCGCTGAGCGCTGGAGCGCGGCTGGACACTTCGGGAACTGTCCGCCGCGGCGGTTTTGAGCGAGAAACTCCAGCCGCGCGAAGAATCATAAGCGCTGAGGCATACGAGCGAAGATGAAAGGGTACTTTCTTTCGAAAAGCCCTTCTGACTTCCTCAAGAAGCTTCGCGTCTTGAGGATTCTTCAACTCCTCGAGCAAACCTTCAAGAAACGCTTCGAGAGTCTTTTCGTTGAATTTGGAGGCTGCGGTATCGTCCGGCACAAGCAAACTCCTGCTGTCTGATAAATTGATGGTTTATATGGTAATATACTTTAATTGGCTCTTATGTGTAAACTATATATGGAAACCGTTAAAGAGTATCGACACGGTTCTTGTTGTATATTTCAGTCATTTCAGCATAAAGGCCATAGAGGAATAAACGCGGCGTATGGAAGAGACCACAAAACCGAAAATCTGTATTTGTTTAACAGGAAAGACAATCGACGAAGATATCAGAATATTGGATCGGTATAGATCTGTCGTCGATTATGTCGAACTCAGGGCTGATTGTCTCGATCCGAGCGAGCGCTTTTATATTCGATCTTTTCCAGAAAGAGCGGGCCTTCCCTCAATGCTTACCATCCGAAGAACGCAAGAGGGCGGTAAATTCAACGATGGAGAAGGTGTTCGACTCGTTCTCTTCGCGAAAGCACTCTCGTTCCCCAAGGCGGATCCGCGCGCAAATTATACCTATGTCGATTTAGAGAGCGATTTTCACGCGCCCGTGGTCGAAGAAGCGTGCCGTACATTCGGAACGAGGATAGTGCGCTCTCGCATAATGCTCGATGGTCTTCCAGAAAATTTGGATGAGGCCTACGACGAGTTGACCGTCGAAGAGGATGAAATCCCCCATCTTGTCGTACATCCACAAAATTCTGGGGAGTTTATTCGCTTTCTGGAGTGGTCATTGGCTCGCCCTCCGCGCGAACAGCTTCTCATCGCTGGCGGCCCCTACGGTGTCGCCTCTCGCATTCTCCAGTGGCGCTTTGGATCCCTTTGGACGTATGCGAGTCCTCTGCGCTTCGGAATGGAGAGCGCCGCGCCTGGCCAGCTCGACCCCTTCGATCTCGCGAATATCTACAATTATGATATCGTCAAACACGATACTCCGCTCTACACTCTCATGGGCCAGCAATCGATCGCTCAATCGCTGTCGCCCTACCTGCACAATACGGCTTTTCGAAAAATGAATAAGGATGCGCTTCTCATTCCTACTCCGGCGGATTCCTTCACCGATGGCCTCAGAATTCTCGAGCTGCTCGGCGGTAAGGGATCCGCCATCACGGTGCCGTTCAAAGAAGATGTGTTGCCCTATCTATCGTTCCACTCTACGGACGTAAAGCGCATTGGAGCCTGCAACACGCTCGTCTGGCGCGATTCCGCGTGGGCTGGCTACAACACCGATGCTGATGGATTCGAGCGAAGCCTGATCGAGTTTCTTGGGAAAGAGGACCTCTCAGGCTGCAAGGCTACAATTATCGGTGCTGGAGGAGCCGCGAAATCCATCGCTCTTTCGCTCTTCCGAAAGGGAGCGCGAGCGCTCATTGTTAACAGAACCTATAGCGCCGGGCGGGATTTAGCCAGGAAATACAATTTCCAGTACAGTCACCTCGACGACAGAGCCATCGACGCGATCTATGAATATTCCGACCTCATTGTGCAAGCAACGAGCGTGGGCATGAAGGGAGAAGGAGACCCTATCAGTTTTTACGAATTCAAGGGCTCAGAGTCAGTTTTT
Source organism: bacterium (assembly GCA_021813065.1). Classification (GTDB taxonomy): domain Bacteria; phylum Spirochaetota; class Spirochaetia; order Treponematales; family Rectinemataceae; genus Rectinema. The sequence continues at coordinate 12,654 of JAKALZ010000007.1, read as the reverse complement.
GATCTCATCTATCACCCCGCAAAGACTCCGTTGCTCGAACGAGCCGAAGCCTCTGGGTGCCGCATCATGAATGGCTACAGGATGCTCTGCTACCAAGCCGCCGGTCAGTACAAACTCTGGATGGACGAGCCTCCTCCTGGGATTTATGCCCAGTTAGCGCAGCCGACAACATCTCAATAGAATTGCGCGGTATAGAAAAAGCATAGGAGAATACATGGCAAAATCCGCTTTTGTCGCGATTGTGGGACGCCCCTCTTCAGGCAAATCGACGCTGCTCAACACACTCTGCGGAGCAAAGGTCTCGATTGTCAGCCCAGTCCCTCAGACGACACGCAATTCAATCCGCGGCATTGTGACCCGTCCTCAAGGTCAACTCATCTTTGTAGACACGCCGGGTTTTCACTTGTCGGATAAGAAACTCAATCTCAAACTCCGCGACATTGTGCTGCAGTCGCTCTCCGAGGTCGATATCATCCTTTACGTCGTCGACGCGACCCGCGAGCCGGGAAAAGAAGAAGGGGCGATCATCGATATGCTCTCGAAAGAAGCGAACCGCATGGTCATCGCGATCAATAAGATCGACCACCCGGAGGCGAAGACGCTCGCTTTGGAGGAATTCCTCGCTCCGCGCTTCAATAGAGCGCAACGGGTGACGATCTCGGCGCTCCAGCATGCTAATCTCAACGCCCTTGTCGATGCCATGTTCGAGCTCGCTCCCGAGGGGCCGCTCTGGTATCCCGAAGACATCTACACCGATCAAGAACCCTCCTTCCGAATTGGCGAGATAATCCGAGAGAAAGCCATGCTCCATACCCGCGAAGAGGTACCTCACGCGATCGCCGTGGTGTACCGAGAATCGAGTAGACGAGGAGATGGCGTCCTCTTTGCCCGATTCGACATCATTGTGGAGAGAGATTCGCAGAAAGCGATTGTTATCGGCCGACAGGGTTCAGTGATCCAGCGCATACGCGAAGAAGCCGAAGCCGAGTTGAAGAACCTCTTCGAGTATCCTATCAAGCTGCAGTTGCAAGTCGCGGTCGACGCTGATTGGAGAAAGAACGACTCTTCTCTGTCAAAAATGATTTTTTAGCGGGTGATCGGGCCATTCGCGCTGCGCCACACCGCGTAGGTGCCCAACTGCATGCTCACCGTGACGGCGCGCCACGGCCACACAGCCCCCCACTTGGTCACGTTTGAGCCCAGCTGGGGGACGCGCACAAAATCGCGCACCACAAGACCTTCAGACGCCGAGCTCAACGCGCACTTTTTTGTAGCGAGTGTCGAATCCTTCAACTCCCTCGACAAAGAGCTCAGTGAACGTCTTCTCTGCCTCAGGGAATAGTCTCGAGTTCAGAACATCGAGTTGCGCGCTCTCAAAGGGCGATAGGACATATCCCGCGATATCATCATGATCCGGACGCCCTATCCCGAATCGGAGCCTCCAGAAGTCGCGAGTGCCCAAATGCTGTTCAAGCGACCGCAAACCGTTGTGGCCGCCAAGCCCGCCAGAAAACTTGTACCCGAACGTCCCAAACGGCATCTCGAGCTCATCATGGATAACTAGAATCTCATCCGGGGCGCACCTATAAAAACGAGCCGCCTCTACCACACTTTCACCGGACAAGTTCATGAAGGTGTGCGGTTTTAAAAAGCACACCTTTCCTGCGCCCAAATCGGCCAGCGCGATGCTCCCCTTGAATTTCGAGCTCCACCGCAGTCCGCGCGCGATGCGTGTCGAATCGAGAAACAGCCACGCGACATTGTGTCGATGAAGTGTATATTCTTTTCCAAAATTGCCCAAAAAAGCGCAGAGCTTTATCATGCGATACTCTTTCTCGCTGGAAATCCTTCAAATTGTCCCTTGAATTTCATGATCGTGTGTTTGCCAGAGCCGGCTCCATGGCAGTCAGAACCATAGGTAAAGAAAAAACCTTGCGGTCTGGCGATTTCCCGCACAAGCTCGTTGATTTTCGCGCTCTTGTACTCGCTGTTATACCAGTACAGCTCAATGCCGTCCACGCCAGCGCGTCTGAACCAGGCCAGAAGGGAGCGCAGTTTTTCGGTTTCTTTGTAGATAAGCGAGTAATCATCATCCCAGAGATGGCCAAGATGCGGTACCACCACAAAGCCGCCATCCGCGTGCACCGCGCTCACGATCGTGGCAACGTCTGGCTTATCCAATTTAAATTTTTTCAGCATTCCGTTTCCGAAAAATCGCTTTTTGAAGGTTTTGTAATTCATCTCTGGGTGAATGCAGCGCCGAGCCTTCAAATAAAGAAATAAGTCAACTTTGCTCCACGATATGCTCTTCGCGAGTTGTTCATCGAATTCAAATGTTGTTTTATCCTTAAAAAGATCTTCAAACGAGAGCGGCGTTTCAGGGTAGAGCTCCTGCGCCGAGTCGATAAAGAACTCAAGTCTCGCTCGACGGTGCGTAAGCGAATCGTGGAGCAGTCTCTTCGTGGCGGGAGCGCAGGTTTCGATATCATCGTAGGGAAAGTACGCGAGCAATTCGCTTTTATATTCGATCTTAGGTTCGAGCACATCGATTTCGCAGGCCGGAACCGCGACGAGCGAGAGCGATTGGCACTGTTGGGCGAAACGCTCCACTCCCGCCATCGTATCATGATCCGTAAGCGCAACCATATCGAGGCCCGCGCGCGCAGCTTCAAGCGCAATATCTTCCGGCCACGACGTGCCATCGGAAAAGCGCGAGTGCAGGTGCAGGTTCGAAATCATTTCGTTCAGTATACACTACGAATCCGTGCCCTTCCATACTGAAATGGATATCGATTACAATAATTGCATGTTTCAATTGACCGATGCCTCGCTCGAGCGGATTATTTTCGCGATGGAAGATCAGTCAAAAACAACTCTTATCAATTTAGAAACTGGCGACTTGATTGAAGCGGACCTCATTCCGCCCGATGAACGCGATGCGATCGACGGGAAATACGCGTCTCCTCCTCTGTGGGATTCACGACATGGATTCTCGGTTCTTGAAGCATTCACCGCGACAGTCACCTTTCCGTTAGAGCTTAAAGTCGCCCTCAACACGGCGCTGCGGCGAGGCAAGGGTGTGTTCAAAGCCTTTCGCGCCGCCCTATCCGCCGATGACGCGCTATTCCAGCGCTTTCAAGAATTCAAACTTCGCGCGATGAGGCCCTTTGTCGAAGCGTGGATGAACGCGCAGCGTGAAGGATGGAGACTCGCGACATTGAAAGACGAACCTGAAGATATTGGAGACCTCATCGCATCTGAAATTGATACGCACATTGTTCAAGCGCGGGCCGCCGCATTCGATGTCGATACTTTTATCTCTAAATATGCGAGCAGCTCAGATGAATCTGTACCACTCTCTCTCCGAATATGGTTTCTCGCGCATCTTGAGAACGATCTACACCACGGCGAAGCACCTCTTTTTCTTGCCTTCGCCACCGCGGATGGCACGAATCCGCTAATGATCGCGTTTTTTAGGGTACAGACGCCCCCTGGCGCGCTGCCGATCTGTATAATTCACGGTATCCTGAGCAGAGAAGACAACGATGGGCTCGGTATTGAGTGGCAGATACTGGATACCATAGCCGCCTATTCCCAGAACATGGGGGTTTCGCAGCTCGTTCTGGAGGGTCCACTCTTTCCAGCATCCATCGCACAGGAAGCTGAAGAGCATGGTTTTAAACGAGCTGGAAGCATCCTATTTCGAGCGCTTTGACAAAATTGACAAAATTTGCGAATATGTAAAACCGCATGGAAAAATGAGGAGGATCTATGAAAGCGTGTTTTCTTTTCCCTGGCCAAGGCGCTCAATATCCCGGAATGGCAAAAGATTTTTTCGAGACAAGCAAGTCTGTGCGCGAGCTTTTTAAGGTCGCGTCCGATGCCGCGTCTATGGATCTAAAAAAATTGCTCTTCGAAGCCGACGAAGAGACGCTCAAACAGACTAAAAATACTCAGATCGCGATGGTCGTGGCAGAAGCCGCCGCGGCGCTCTCCGCGCGCGAACATGGCGTTGTACCCGCCGGTACCGCTGGATTCTCGGTCGGCGAATGGCCGGCTCTGGCTGAAGCTGGCATCATCAGCAACTTCGATATGTTTCACCTTGTCGCGGAGCGTGGAAGGCTTATGGATGAGGCCGGGAATCGCTCAGGCGGATCGACTATGAGCGCGGTGCTGTATCTTTCACCCGAAAAGATCGAGGCGACAATCGCGGAGGCAGGGCTGAAGCAGTGCTGGATCGCGAATTATAATAGCCCAGTCCAGTGCGTCATATCGGGTACAGAGGCCGATATCGCCATCGCGGAGGAGAAACTCCGCCAAGCGGGAGCGAAAAGGGTCATTCGGCTCAAGGTCTCGGGCGCCTTCCACTCACCAATCATGCAGGAAGCGTATGAAGCTTTCAAAGAACTCGTCGACGCGACACAATTCTCAGACCCAAAGATCGATATTTATTCCAATTTTACCGGCAAAAAAATGAAGAGTGGCGCTGAAGCAAAAAAATACGCGTCACTGCAGATCATTTCTCCTGTGCGTTGGATCGAAGAGGAAGCGAATATCGCCGCTGATGGATTCGATCAGTGCCTTGAAACCGGTCCCGGCACCGTGCTCTGCGGGCTCTGGAAGGCATCTGGTTCTCAGATCCCCTCCATCCCCGCAGGAACACTCGACGCGCTCGTCTCTTTTTCGCTCTGACGAGTTCTCCGCCTCTTTCATAATCATGCGCTGAATAACTGGAGGAATCCAATGGGTGAAACTCTTTCTGGACAGATTTGTATCGTAACAGGAGCGTCCCGAGGCATCGGTCTGGCGATCGCGACTCTCTTTAAAAACGAGGGAGCGAACGTGTACGGTCTCTCTCGCTCTGCTCCCTCCACCGACATCGAGTGGATTCCCTGCGATGTCGTGGACGAGGCTTCGATTGAAACCGCGGTCGCGGCGATTCTTCAGAGAGAAGGCCGTATCGATATCGTCGTCAACAACGCTGGCATCACGCGCGATGGACTCCTCATGCGCATGAAGACCGAAGATTGGGATTCCGTGCTCAACGCAAATCTGCGGAGCGCGTTTATCCTAAGCCGGGCTGTCTCGCGCATCATGCTCAAGCAGCGCTCTGGCTGCATTCTCAACATGTCCAGCGTGGTCGGGCTGCACGGCAATGGTGGACAGACAAATTATGCCGCATCCAAAGCAGGCCTCATTGGCTTCACCAAGAGCCTTGCCAAAGAACTCTCGTCACGAAACATCCGCGTCAACGCAATCGCGCCAGGCTATATCGAAACATCGATGACCGACACCCTCCCCGATGCCGCGAAAGAGAGCCTGAAAACAACAATCCCCCTGGCGCGGCCAGGAACCGCGCACGAGGTAGCGGAAGCCGCCCTCTTCCTCTGCAGTAACCGCGCATCATATATTACTGGCGTAGTGCTCAATGTCGATGGTGGTATGGGGATGTAACCTATGAGTAAACGCAGAGTGGTGGTCACTGGGTTTGGTGTGGTATGTCCGCTTGGCAACGATGTCCCCGCGTTTTGGGCAAACGTGAAGGAGAATAAATCGGGTATTGGGCCAATCACGCTCACCGATTCGTCTGACCTCGCGGTGAAAATCGCCGGCGAAGTTAAAAATTTCGACCCTTCGCTACGTATCGACTCAAAAGACTCGAAAAAAATGGACCGCTACACTCAATTCGCGGTGTATGCGGCGCTCGAAGCACTTGAAAACGCGCGCCTCGACAAAGAGTCTCTCGACCCAATCCGCACAGGTGTGTGCCTTGGTACAGGCCAGGGAGGATCCAACACCATTGAAGAGGCTGTCATCCGCCTCACCGAGCGCGGCCCAAGCCGTGTTCCTCCCATGACTGTCGCGAAGGGCCTTGCTAATTTTGGCGCGGCGCAGATCGCGCTCTCGCTCGGAGTCCATGGCCCAAACATGACAGTCGTCACTGCCTGCGCCGCCGCCACCGACGCGATTGGCCAGGCCATGCACCTCATCCGCGATAACCACGCGGAGATCATGTTCACCGGCGGATCTGAGGCGAGCATCGTTCGCCTTTGCTTAGCGAGCTTCATCAACATTCAAGCGCTCTCTTCCAGAAACGACGCGCCAGAAAAGGCCTCCCGCCCCTTCGACCGCGACCGCGATGGATTTGTCATGTCTGAAGGTGCGGGTATTCTCGTGCTCGAAGAGTACGAGCACGCTTTGGCACGTGGCGCGACTATTTACGCGGAAATCGCTGGTTTCGGCGCGACCTGCGACGCGCACCATCTCACCGCGCCAGACCCCGAGGGAATGTGGGTCGCCAAAGCCATTGAGCTCGCCCTCGCGGATGCTGGCATGCGTCCCACAGATATAGATTATGTGAGCGCTCATGGCACTGCTACACCGCTCAATGACCCCATTGAAACGAAATCTATCAAGCACGCGTTTGGCGACCATGCCAAGAACCTTAAAATTTCCAGCTTAAAGTCTATGATTGGACACTGCATTGGCGCCGCGGGTGCCATCGAGACAATTGCCGCGATCCTCGGAATGACCGAAAATTATATCCATCCAACCATCAATCTCGACAATCCCGACCCCGAGTGCGATCTCGACTACGTTCCGAACAGGGGCATCAGCATGCCCGTCCGTGCCTTTGTAAAAGAATCCATGGGATTTGGCGGCCAGAACGCTGTTCTTGTCGTAAAACATTCATGAGCGACCGCTGGAGACCGCTACCGAAGGAACTGCAAGTATCGCCAGGAAATCCTCTCCTTACAGGAGCGGTGGCCCACCCCCAGGGAGTCTATTTTTCTGTCTTTTCCCGCCACGCCACAGGAATGATTCTCTGTCTGTATCAGCATCCGCACGATGAGGCGCCAACGGCATCGTTGCGCCTTGATCCTGTCAGAAACCGCACAGGAGACATCTGGCACTGCTATGTACACAATCTGAAACCTGGCGCGCTTTACCTCTGGCGAGCGGAAGGCCCCTTCGATCCCCACAATGGGCACCGATTCAATCCGAACAAGGTCCTCATCGATCCCTATGCCAAAGCGCTCACCGATGGGTCGCTCGATCTCTGCTCCGCACTGGCCTACGACGATTCAAAACCAGATAAAGACCTCACGTTTTCGCCCGCTCCCAACGATGGCTGCATGCCGAAATGTATCGTCGTGGAGGACGATTTCGATTGGGAAAGCGATACCCCACTCAATTACCCGCTAAAAGAGTGTGTCATCTATGAGGCCCACGTACGCGGCCTGACACAGTCGCCTTCATCGAAAGTGAAACACCGCGGCACCTACCGAGGCGTAGTCGAGATGATTCCCTATTTCAAGGACCTGGGTATCACCAGTCTCGAACTCCTCCCCGTGCAAGAGTTCGACTCTTCAGAGCGATTCAGAAAGAACTCGCTTACCGGCGAAAAACTCTCTAACTACTGGGGCTACTCGCCCATCGCCTTTTTTGCTCCAAAGTCGATGTACGCTTTCCCTGAGGGTTCTGATCACGACACATTCGACCCCGAATTCCCTGTTAAAGAGTTCAAGTACATGATCCGCGAGCTCCACAGAGCAGGTATCGAAGTTATTCTCGATGTGGTGTTCAATCATACTGCCGAGGGTAACGAACTCGGTCCAACCATCAGTTTTCGCGGCTTCGACAACTCAATCTATTACATGCTCGCCGAGGACAAACGCTATTACCGCAACTATTCGGGCTGCGGCAACACCCTCAACTGCAACCACCCCGTCATGCGCTCTTTCATCCACGAGTGCCTGCGTTACTGGGTGGTAAGCATGCACGTGGATGGCTTCCGGTTTGATCTTGGATCGATCCTGGGCCGCGACTCGCAGGGCAATCTCCTTCCAAATCCCCCGGTTATTGAGCTCATCGCCGAAGACCCGATTCTGAGAAATACCAAGATCATCGCCGAAGCGTGGGATGCGGGCGGCGCGTATCAGGTCGGCTCCTTCCCCGGCGAACGCTGGGCTGAATGGAATGACCGTTTCCGCGATGAAGTGCGGCGTTTCTGGCGTGGCGACGATGGGTTCGCGCCGCACCTCGCCACGCGAATCACCGGTTCAAGCGATCTCTATCTGCAGAATGGAAAGCGGCCTTTCCACTCCATCAACTTTATTACTTCGCACGACGGTTTTACCCTCAACGACCTCGTCTCATATCATCAGAAGCACAACGAGGCAAATGGAGAGGAGAATCGCGATGGAATCGGCGAAAACTTCTCATCAAACTATGGTTTTGAAGGGCCTTCAAATTCATCCTTTATCGAAGAAACCCGCAATCGCCAGATAAAAAATTTTCTCTCAACACTTCTGCTCTCAATAGGAACCCCTATGATTCTTGGCGGCGATGAATTTCGCAGAACTCAGGAGGGCAACAACAACGCGTACTGCCACGACAGCGAGCTCTCGTGGTTCAATTGGTCTCTTGTAAAGGATCACAAGGATATCTTCCACTATGTCAAAATGCTTATCGCCTTTAGAAAGGAGCACCGCGCTTTCCGTCGAGAAAATTTTTTTACTGGCGAGGCTTCCAAGCAAGAAGTGCACGGCGAAGAACCCCAGCCAGACATCAGCTGGTATGACGAAAACGGCGCGGATCCACAGTGGGATAAACTTGGCAAAGTGCTCATCGCGCGTATCAATGAGCATACTAGCGACTCCACGCCAGCCTACCTATATCTTCTTGCGTTCAATGCGTCGCCGGAAGCTGTGCAGATCATGCTTCCATGGGAAAGGATATTCGATCCATGGCGACGAGTTATTGATACTTCACTCGAATCTCCTCACGATATAGAGGAGAGCGAGTATCCTAACCTCGACGATTTAAAAAAATATCTTATGGCCCCGCGCTCATTCGCGTTGCTCATTTCAACATCGAACACCCACTAGTGCCTTGCCAATATAAAAATTCATGAATATTTTATAACATGTGAAAAAGATGGCATCTGGTGGTAAATCCGCGTTCTATCTGCGAAAAGGTCTTCGTGAGCTTTCGCGGCACAATCCTTCGCGGGCCCTCGCGTTTATTCGTCAAGCCGTGGAACAAATTCCACCATCCTGTGAACAAGAACTCTCAAAAGCCCTCTATTGGCTCTCAATTGCGCTGTTGCGATTAGATCAGCGCGATCTCGCCGTAAAAAGCTTGGCCAACGCACAGAAATTGCGTCACCAAAGCTTCGCCAGAAAATTCTATGTTCGTCATGTAAATCAATATGGAATGATCAAACGCCCTACCGCTGAACTCGATGATCTCTACGCGTTCACCAGCATTCAACTCTCCTCGTATCTTATAAAGCGACTATCGCACCGCTTTGGTTCTGAAGTTGAACACTCGACCGTACTGAAGCTCATACTCGAGGCTTGGAAACAGCTCTCCAAAAGCGAGGAGTTCTCGTCGCTCGAATGCGGGGAAAAGTTGCTGCTCTTTAAAAAGATAAAAATCGATTTTCCAATATTTGGAGCCTATTCGACTACGCTCCGATTCCGAGATCGGCAAGATATGGCATACTCCCGCAATAGCGTTTCAGCGTGTTCTTGCGGTTCTGGCCTAAGCTACACGCAGTGTTGTGGTCGCGTACGAAGCATATCTGAACTCTAAACTGTAATCAGTCGTCTTGACACTCATCTCGACCAGTACGTTTGAAGTGTGTTTCATTATTACACAATCTTGGCTCTTTTCTCAATCACTATTTCAAAATGACACACATTGGCGCTTATAGCTCGATAACCACGGGTGTTTTTATGTAAACCTCAAGGCGCACATCATTATAACATATTATATTATATATAATAAGCATATTCATATTTATTTGGCACACGGCTTGCATCACTTTAGATGCAAGGAGATCCAAATGTTAGAGCAGATGAGAGTAAAGGAAACACGATCCAGTGCGGATTACGACGACGAGAACGTGTTGTCCATGTATCTCCGCGAGATCAACCGGATTCCTCTTCTTTCTCGCGAAGATGAAAACGACTATGCAACCAAGGCAGCCACTGGCGACTCTTCCGCAAAGGCTGTGCTCGCTAAGAGCAACCTCAGGTTTGTCGTCAACGTCGCAAAAAAATATCAGAACCAAGGACTTCCTCTCGCGGACCTTATCGCCGAGGGAAACATTGGCCTTCTGAATGCGATAGATCACTACGATGTGACCAAAGGATATCACTTCATTTCCTATGCGGTGTGGTGGATTCGTCAAGCGATTCTCAAAGCGATTTGCGAGAAAAGCCGTATGATCCGCCTTCCTCTCAACCGAGCGAACGAACTTGTGCAGATTGAGAAGGCCCGCGCGCTTTTCGAAGGCGAGCTCTCCGAAGACGCGGAAATACGCCAAGTCGCGGAGTTCCTCGAAATGGAGCCGGATCACGTAAAGGACATTATTTCAATTTCACGCGATTTAATTTCACTCGATGCGCCTGTGTACGACGAAAAGAATTCGGCCTCTGTGGGCGAGCTCATTGAGAATGAGCATCTTGAAAGCCCTGAACAGAACGCGATTCAGTCGAGCCTGCGCGACGATATCAATAAGGTGCTCTCAGCTCTCACCGCAAAAGAGCGCGAGATTGTAGAGTACCGATTCGGGTTAAACGGAAAACGCCCAATGAGCCTTAAGGAGATTGGCGATCGAATGCATCTGACAAAAGAGCGGATTCGACAGATCGAGAAAGCGGCCTTAAAGAAGGTATCCGTTCCTGAAACCATGGAAGTTCTTCAGGCGTACGTAGCCTGAAGGCCTTCTTTCTTCTGATTCTACGGCCTTGGCGGACTCCGCCAAGGCTTTTTTTATGCGGCGGCTTAGAATATACTTCAGCGCATGGATTCATCGCTTACGCCTTCTGAGTTTGTAGCCTTTTTACTTCGCAGCAGAACTTCCATTACGAAAAAAATACATAATATATTTATAAACAATAAAGACATATTGTCTTCTGTCCCAAGTGTTGGCGAATGGCTTGCAAAGGAGATGGAAGATTTTTCTTCTACCGGCAAGATGCTACGAGGTGCGCTCTCCCTGCTTGGAACGGAACTCTTCAGTTCAAACTCCACCGACACACAGGATCAGGCTACTCTGCTTGCGGCGGGTCTTGAGCTTCTTCAAGCAGGATTGCTTGTCCACGACGATATTATGGATCACGACGAGCTTCGGAGAGGGAAACCGACGCTTCATGTGCGCGTTGGACACCGCATACACGCGCAGAGGCCGAAAATAGGAGCGATCGATAGGCTCCGAGCTGCTGAAGCTGAGGGCATCTGCGTCGGCGATCTATTCTTCTTTCTCGCATGGAAAGCGCTATCTGCCCTGCCCGCCTCAGTGTCCTCGCTTATCGCGCACGAGCATGCCCTGGTAACGCTTGCGCAGATGCGCGATGTTGAATTCGGGTATGACGCGGCGCCCCCCACACTCGATGATGTTCTCGAGATGTACAGGCTCAAAACAGCTCGCTACACAGTCGCGCTTCCTCTCACCGCAGGCGCGCTACTCTCATATTCGGGCAATCACGCCAATCATGAAGATCTCACCGCCTTCAATGAGCTAAAAGCTGTGCTAGATTACTATGGTGAGGCCATGGGGCTTGTCTTTCAACTGCAGGATGACAGGCTAGGTCTATTCGGGGACGAAAGCAAGGTTGGCAAACCGGTGGGTTCAGATATAAAAGAGGGGAAGAAGACCCCCTATATCCTCTCTCTGCTTCCAAAACTCAGTACGGACGAACGCGTTTCGCTCTTCTCGTTCTTTGGAACCCCTTCAATCAAGACTAGCGACATCGAGTGGCTGCGATCAATGATGATCGCCTATGGCATCGACGAAGAGATACATGTGCTCACCGAGGGCTATACCGCGCAGGCCCTTTCGTCGCTCCAGCTCCTTTACTCGATTCCCGAAGTAGATACCACCGCGATCGAGGTGCTCAAGGATTTCGTCGCCTACTCGAACGCCCGCAACCGCTAACCGCGCCCTGCGCTGTTTCACGTGAAACATTTTCAGCACTTCGGTTTGATTGCGCCGTGTGAACCGCGAACTATTCGAAAAACCAACTATATATAAAAAAGGCCACCCTCGCGGGGCGGCCTTCAAATCTTTCGTGCGGGCCTCTTATGTGCCCTTGAGTGTTACACTTCTTCCTCTTCTTGCTGTTGGATGATCTTATCCATGCCGATCACGCAGTCGGGCGCCTCAATATTCACAATTCGTACGCCTTTTGCTGCCTTTCCCATCTCACGCACCGAAGAAACGCTCAGTTTTATCGTCTTTCCCGCTGAGGTTATGACCATCACCTCATCTTCTTCACATACCGACACAGCCTTGATGACCTCGCCAGAGACTTCGTCTGGATCGTAAATCGTTTGGCCGTGGGTGCCGCGCGCGTGTGAATTGAAGAGATCATACTTTACGCGCTTGCCCGACCCGTTCTGGGTAATGATAAGCATCGATTCTTCGGACGCGCCGCGCAACATTGCCGCGAGTTCGTCATCTTCGCGCAGGGTAATGCCTCGTACGCCGCGCGCGGTTCTGCCCATCTCGCGAACTTGCGACTCTTCAATGCGGAGCGCCTGGCCCTTGCGCGAAAGGAGCACCACTTCGTCGTTGCCGTTGGTCAGAATCGCGGAGACGAGCCTGTCGCCCTCATCGAGATTGATGCCTATGATGCCGCG
>JAKALZ010000006.1:1398-17149 GCA_021813065.1 bacterium | reverse complement strand
GACCGCGCACGCGGTTGCCGCCAAAGCGCCTATGGCCGTGCGCGCGCCAGCCTCGAGGCCTCGCACAATCTCGATAGGGGGAATTCTTGTACTTTTTTTGAGCCATGAAGAGAGTATGGAGAGGATGATCGCCCAAAGAGCCGCTTTCATCGGCGTGAATCCAGTCACGAGAAGGTAGATAATCGCCACAAGCGGGATAATGAGGTGTCCGCGCTCGACAACGATCTGCTTGAATTTGGGCAACTCACTGCGGCTCATGCCTTTGAGGCCGCTTTTTTTGGCTTCAAAATGAACACCGGCCCACACGCCAAAGTAATAGAGAAGGGCGGGAACAACCGCCGCGCCGATGATACGCGCGTAGGGGATATTGGTGAACTCTGCCATGAGGAAGGCAGCCGCGCCCATAACTGGCGGCATGAGCTGTCCGCCCGTTGAGGCCGTCGCTTCGACAGCGCCCGCGAATTCGGGCTTGTAGCCAAGGCGCTTCATCATCGGAATCGTGAAGGAGCCTGTTCCGACGACGTTCGCGACCGATGAGCCTGAAACAGTGCCCATCAACGCGCTCGAGAGGACGGCTACTTTCGCCGGACCGCCCGCTGCCCATCCTGCCACCGCGTTCGCGAGATCGATGAAGAGCTGACCGAGACCAGTTCTCTCAAGGAATGCCCCGAACAAAATGAACATAAAGATGAAGGTGCTCGATACACCCAGCGGTATGCCAAACACTCCTTCGGTAGTGAAATAGAGGTGATTGATGAGCGTTTCGAAATTTGCGCCTCGGTGTGCGAGTCTCCCCGGTATGTAGGGCCCCGCGAACGCATACGCGATGAACACCACAGCGATCACTACCATCGGGATTCCAACAACTCTGCGCGCCGCTTCGAGCACGAGCAGGACGCCGATCACGCCGAACACAATGTCGAGCGGCGTCGCGGTTCCTGCGCGTAACACCAGTTTCTGGTAGTTCACCACAATGTACATCGGCGCCAATGCACCAAGTACCGCAAGCACCGCGTCGAGAGGGTTCAGCTTGGTGTGAGACCACTTTTTGCTCGCTGGATAGAGCAGATAGATGAGTACGAGCCCAAATGAAAGGTGGATCGATCGCTGGAGCATGGCGTCCAGAACGCCAAAAATGGCGGTGTAGAGCTGGAAGGCGGAGAACGAGATCGCGAGCGCCGCTACTACCTTTGCGAAAAAACCGCTATAAGTTCGGAAATTCGACTCTTTATCGAATTTCTTCAGGATTTCCTGGGCGTCGACCGTTGAATTATCTTGCTGAATGGCCTGAGAATCACTCATTTTGGAGAAATCCTCCTGTTATGAAATATCAGCATTCTCCTTGCGGAGAGTGTAATTGCTGATTCTTTTGGCACCCACCTTGTAAAAGGCAGGAATGTTCCTCCCACAACAATGCCATGGTCTGGAACAATCGATACACGAATAGGGATACTTGAAAATGCCCTATGTAGAATTACGACAAAGCGACCATTTTCCAAAGTGAAACCCTCGCCCCCATCGGAGGGCATTCCCACGCCGTATGTGTCGTACTTTACTTTAGTTAGTTCAAGTGTCTTTCCACGAACTTCGAAATATTCATCGACTGGTGTCTTGTGCACCGAATGAATGAAATGATGGATAAATGTCCCATCATAAAGTGGAAGTTCCGCAATGATCGTTCCAGTGCTATTTTTGATGATCAGCGCTGGAACGATCTGGAGATTAAGGACGAGAATAATGATCGCGGCCACCAAAGCCGTTCCCGCGACTATCGCGATTCCTGTCGATCTCCTATGTTTCATAAAGCCCACACTAACAAACGGCGCGGAACGCAGTGTCCCGCGCCGCCATTTCCGATTGCTGAATCCGGAAAATAATTATTTCAGAACGCCTTTTTCCTTGAAGAATTTCTCAGCGCCTGGGTGCAGAGGAATCGACATGCCTTCGAGCGCGGTCTCAATTTTAATATTCTTGCCCTGGGCATGTGCCGCGATGAGTCTCTCCTGATTCTTGTACATAGTGTCGAGGAGTTCGTAGACAAGGTTGGCACTGAGCTTAGCGCTGCACGCGAGCATCGATTTAACAGCAACCGTGGTGACATCTTTCGTCTGTCCCTGATATGTTCCGGCTGGAGCTAGCTGCGTCGCATAGAATGGATACTTAGACATCAACTTTGCGGCGATCGCGCCATCGATCGGCACGAGTACCATCTTTCTGGAAACCGCGAGGTCCTGGACAGCCGCGGTCGGAATGCCCGCGGTGTTGAACGCGGCGTCGATGTTACCATCTTTCATGTTGCTGGCGGATTCGCCGAAGGAAAGATACTGGACCTTGATATCACTGTAGGAAAGCCCCGCGGCTTCGAGAATCTGGCGAGCGTTCGCTTCGGTGCCCGAACCAGCGGCGCCAACCGACACTTTTTTGCCCTTGAGATCGGCGATCGTCTTGATGCCGCTCGACTCAAGCGCGATGAGCTGAATGGTTTCGTTGTAGAGACACGCCATTCCCCGGAGATCCTTGTATGCCTGATCTTTCAGAAGTTCAGTACCATTGTAGGAATAACTCGAGACATCGTTCTGGGTGAAGATGATGTCGACGTTTCCACCTTTGAGGAGGGTGATATTGGCGATGGATGCTCCCGTAGCCTGGGCTGTGGAGTTCATCTTTGGAATGTTTTTATTCCAAATATCCGCGAGCGCGCCACCAAGCGGGAAGTAGGTCCCCGCGGTGCCACCGGTTGCGATGGTAATGAATTGCTGCTGAGCGAATACGCTTGTGGCGAATAGCAGACATAACACTACCGCTAAAATCTTCTTCATGCTTATACCTCCTGTATAGTATTTGCTGCATGAAATGAGAGTATTGACTTTATGATTATACACTGAATCAGAGTGAAGCGCAACGAAAAAAAAGCCCCCGAAGAAGGAGGCTTAATCCGGGGGCACCAAATAGAAGAATGTTCAAGGTGAACATGAGCATCTATTAAGTGAACCAAACATAGCATTTTGCGCATAGAAGGTCAATAGTATCGATAAAAAAAAATCGAAAATGCGCCGTTCGTGGCGGTAGCGGCCGGCGAGTCAGGACGCATGTCGCCTCTGACGCATGACAATGCTCGTTGACATCGCGCGCGGGGCTGTGATTTACTTACTTTGTGAAAATTAACCGCTGACGTGCTTACAGCGTGAGGAGCATACAATGAAAGAAGCGATTACTCTCGGAGTCGTGTGTCTCGCGAGGACGACATTCGATTTTAATGCGGCCAAAGAACTGTGGGATGGAATTCGGCGCGACCTCGGCGCGCTGGAAAATGTGCGAATCGTGGCGCCGGAGGCGCTGGTGTTCGAGGTGGATGACGCGAAAAAAGCCGCGGAAGAGATCGCCTCAGCGCGCGTCGATGGGCTCGTCATCATATCGGGGACCTTCCATCTGGGGCATCTCGCGCTTGAGCTCGCGAAATCGGTGCGCGCGCCGATCCTCCTGTGGGGGCTCCCTGAGCTTCCCTACAATGGCGGCAAAATCCGACTCAATTCGGTCTGCGGCGTCAACCTCAACGCGTCCAACCTGTATAAATCGAGCATTCGCAACTATCATGTGACCATCGGCAACAAGATCGATGAGCGCTGGGTGGATGCCATCCGGGTGCTCAAGGTGCTCTCGCGCTCGCACATCGGCATCCTCGGGTACCGCGCACACGGTTTTTTCAATCTTAGCGTTGCGGATCTCGCGCTTTATCAGCAGACAGGGATCCTCATCGATCACTATGAGCTGTCGGAAGTGTGGAACTTTCCGGCCTCCGAACAGGCGATCGCCGCGCGCTCGGAGCAACTCAAATCCATCTTCGATGTGTCGGGAATCAGCGCGGGCCAGCTCCTCAAAGTGGCGACTCTCGCGGTGAAGCTCGAAGGCTTTTTAAATAAATATGCGATCGACGCGCTCGCGATCCGCTGCTGGCCGGAATTCGCCGCCGAGTATGGCATTTCGCCCTGCGCGGCGATGAGCCTTCTGCAGAGCGAAGACAGGATTCTCGCCTGCGAGGGCGATGTGGAAGGCGGGATCTCGATGCTCATGCACCGCGCGGTTGGAGCTCAGACGCCATTCCTCTTCGATTTTTCGCAGGTTGACTTCGCACAGGATTTCGCGCTTTTCTGGCACTGCGGTGTCGCGCCCTGCAACCTCTGGGACGGGCGCTGCGTGCGCTCGCTCGACACCTATTTCGCGGGCGGCAAGGGCGTCACGGCCGATTTTGTGCTCAAAGATGGAGAATTATCCGTGCTTCGCCTCGATTCATCCGAAGGTAAATATAGAATATTTTTGCAGCGGGCACGGGCGGTTCCTATGGAGAAGGAGCTCAAGGGCACCTACCTCAAGGCGAAATTCGACGAGCCGGTTCAGAAAGTGCTCGACAAAGTGATCCAGCACGGTGTTGCTCATCACGCGTCTGTCGTATATGGTAATTACATCGAACCTTTCAGAATCGCCGCCAGGATCGCGGGCTGGGAGGTCATCGAATAGCAACTGGAGCGCGCATTTGATCTCATTCGAAAACTGGACCAATGGTTTTCTGGTAACGCTCGCCGGCCAGAGGCTTCTGTGGCACAGCACGAAGCGGCCGGCTGTTTTTATTCACCGCGCGGGAGAAATCTCCACAGCGTGGCGAGGAGCGGGGGCGCTTCGCGCGACGATGGCGACAGTAGAGGGCGCGCGGTGCGTATTCACAGCAGGCATCACTATGCTCGAATCGCTCGCGTCGCATCCTGGCGGCTCCACGATCTATTCACTTCGATTTTTTACGACCGATCCACAGATCGACGCGCTGCGCCTCGTGTTCCACGATATTCGCGGTGCTCGATGGGGCGGGCTCGGTCCGCGTGAAACGCACCATGTGCATGGGAAAATCGTGCTCCCGCCCGAGGAAAACGCGGTCGCCTTCGCGCTCGATGGCAGGTTTCTACAGTGCGTTTCAGAGGGAATACAAACCTTCAATTTTACTGACACACGCATGGTGATTGATCTGAAACTTCCCGCATCAGTAGCGCTTGGATACGCGGATTCCACAGAAGCGGCCTATGAGCTCTGGCACACGCGCGAAGAGTGGAGGTTGCCTGTCGAGAGTGGAATCGAGACCCTTCGACGCGATGGAAGAGCTCCTAAAAGCAGCACATTTGCGGTAGGAAGACTCGGCGCGCTTTCCTTTTCAGGAGCAGACCCGGTTTCATACCAGCGACTGAACCGTGAATTCGTGGGTAACGCGCAGGGCGAGCTCAGTTGGAAAATTGATGACATGATTCTCTGCCAGCCCGATATTGTGCTACCTCCTGAGTACCGAAGAGAACTCCCCCACGCCAACGAACCCGGGGCGCACAGCTTGCGGGCACGGAATCGATACTCGAAGCTGCGAGCTGGATTCGCGCGGTACTGGGACGCATGCGAGCGACGCTGGAAGGAGCGAGGCCTGCCCGCCCTTGCGCATCCTTCTATCATGAGCGAGTGCGGCGTAGGCTTCGACACTAGGGACGACCTGCTCTTTTCCGGTCCTGATCTGATATTCGCTCCCAATCTAATACGGAAGGGCGAGCTGTGCGAACTCGCGCTTCCGTCCGGGGAGTGGGTTCACCTCTGGACTTCGAGACGGTATTATGGCGGCAAGACCACCGTGCACGCACCAAAGGGTAATCCGGCGCTCTTTTACCGAGCGGAGAGCGAGTATGCGTGGCTCTTCGATTCAATACGGCAGATGGCGAGCAGACTATGACAAATGTTGCTGCATATTTCACGGCGCTCTGCGGGAATTTTTTGCTTTCTCTAGGGTTCTCGCTCCAAAAGAAACACGTTGGATGGCTCTCCGCGAAGCGTCGAGGCGAAAAAGTCAAGAATGGGGAGATTATAGGATGGACGTTGGGGTTCATACTCATGAATGTCCAGCCCATCTTCAACTACTTCGCGCTCGGGAAACTCGCGCCCAACATCGTCGCCTCCATAGGCGGATCAAATATTATTTTTACCATTTTTCTCTCGTATTTCCTTCTCGGCGAGAAAATTAAGGCAAGCAAGATTCCCGCGATCGTGCTGATGGCGATTTCGCTTGCGTACGCGGGATTTGTGGGACAGGAATCATCGCAGCAGTTTAAAAGAGAGGCTTTTTGGATCGCCTTCTTTTTGCCAACAGCTTTCGCGATGCTTGTGCTCTTGGGAAACCGCAAGCTGTCGGCGCAGCATCTTGGGATGTTTCTTGGTAGCGCGGCTGGCGCGCTTGGCGGATTCATGGTGCTCTGCCTCGAAGCGCTGCGCATCAACCATGGATCGGATTTTTTCAGCTGGGTGTTTTCGATCTATCTCTACGTGTATCTGTTCTGCGGGGCTTCATCGTTCATGATCAAGCAATTCGCCTTTGAGAAGGGGAGGATGAACTCGGTAGCGCCTACATTCTACGGATTTATGGTGCTGTACCCCTCAATCGCGACATATTTTGTCTCAAAAGTGCCGCTGCACACACCACAGCTCTTCGCGTATGCTGGAATCAGCGTGTCGATTATGCTGCTTTCGATTTGATCGAGACATTCAGCGAGTCATGAGCACTGAAGCGAATGCTTCTATCGCTTCGCCTCTTCCAGTAGCGTCAAAACCCTCTTTCGTTTTCGCTTTGAACGAGACCGCGTCGATAGGCAGCGCCAGGGTTCGCGCTATGGCGGCCCGAATCCGGTCGCGATAGGGCGCAAGTTTTGGGCGCTCGCAGATTACCGTGCAGTCAATGTTGCAGCATTTCCAGCCTGAGGTGGCGACTGCCGATGCCGCGCCGCGGGCGAGGGCTGTGGAGTCGGCGTCCTTCCACTCGGGGGCTCCTGGCGGGAAATGCGTGCCGATATCGCCTTGCGCCGAAGCGCCGAGCATCGCGTCGATAATCGCGTGCCAAAGCACATCGCCGTCGGAGTATCCGGCCTCGCCGCGCGCGCTCTCCACTTCAACGCCTGCCAGTAAAAGGCGTCTGCCCTCTACGAGTGGGTGGATGTCGTACCCTTGGCCCGTGCGGAATTCTGTCTGTTTCACGAGATCATCCTTGAATGTGATCTTGCGGTTTTCGCGCTCGCCGTGAACCCACGCGACAGGACCGATGGAGCGGTCCCAGATCATCGCGTCGTCGGTTGCGGCGAAATTTTCGCGCGCGGCGAGTTCGTGCGCTTCGAGGATTTCAGGAAAAGAAAAGATCTGCGGCGTTTGCGCGGTCATCATGGAGAGCCGCGAGGGATGGTCCACGACCGCGTCTCCGTCTACCGCTTTGGGAGTATCGGTGAGCGGCAGGAGCGGCAGGCTCGCTCCCCGTTCTCGGGCTGAGCGCAGGGTTCGATGGATGAGGCTAGGGGATACCCAGGGGCGAGCGGCGTCGTGGATGAGCACAAGGTCGCCGACACCCGTTCCCCCCCGCATTGCGCGAAGCGCAAAAAGCACTGACTCCTGCCGGACCGAGCCTCCCTCCACTATAGAGAAACCGCCTCGCAGCGCGCGTAGCGAAGGCGCAAGGCGCGAACGCTCGAAAAAGCGCTCAAAATCATCGCGCGCACCCTTGGGGCAGGTGATCACCACACTGTCGCAGATCGCGATGAAGGGCTCAACAGCCTTCTCAAGCACCGTTGAGTCATCGAGTGGCTCGAATTCCTTTTTCGTCCCCCCGAAGCGGGTGCTCGTGCCAGCCGCGGTGATGAGCGCATGCGCCTTTCCCGCGAGCGGCAGATGTGGCGCGCGTATAGAGCGAGACGAAGCGGAGTTCATTTGTCGAGGTTTTCGCGAATGATCGCGACGATCTCATCTTTAGGACGGCTCAGCGCGAAGGCGATCTCATCCTGAAGGAGATTGAGCGCGGACTCGTAGAGCTTGCGCTCAAGGATGGGCAACTCCTTGATTTTCGAACGCTGGTAGAGCGAGCGTACCACGGCCGCGATATCCATGATCGAGCCTTTCTTGAGCAGATCGAGGTTCATCTGGTATCGGAGCTTCCAGTCTGAGGGAATCGTCGACGCGGCCTGCGAGATGTAGTCGAGGGCGGTCTCCGCTTCTTTCTTCGACACGAGGGGGCGGATGCCCAAGGTCTCGACCTTGTCGGTGGGCACCATTACGGTCATGTCTGAAAATTCGAGATAAATGATATAGTAGAGTGTCTTCTGATTGTTGAAGATCTTCTCACGGATCTCCATAATTCGGCCGACACCCTGACTGGGCTACAAGACACGCTGGTCAACGAGAAAATTCGTTGTCTGGTCATTTGGCATAGAACCAATATCATATCATAAAATGAGAAGAGAGTCAAAAGCCGTCGACACGTCGAGTGTCGACTTGTACTTTTGGCGCAGGCTGCGCTATCTTAGGACGGCATTATGGAAGACAAAGAACAGAAGGATGCCAAAGCGCCCCTTACGCTCTCGAGCCTCGCCTTCCCCGCGCTGATCCTCGCGCTCCTCGTGCTCGGGTTTCTCCTTCGAGGAACTCTGGCGCCCCTATTGTCGAAGCGAGACACGCTCCGCGCATGGGTGAATTCGTTTGGCGCCTTCAGCTGGCTTGTGTTCATCGCGCTGCAGGTCCTCCAGGTAGTCATTTTCGTAATTCCCGGCGAAGTGATGCAGGTTTCAGGAGGGTTCATTTACGGATTCTGGGGCGGACTCGCGCTGACGACCGCAGGTATCGGGCTTGGGTCGGCCATCAATTTTCTGCTTGGCAAATTTCTTGGGCCGAGCTTTCTCAGGTCGATTCTGAAGCGCGACCAGTATGAGAAGCTGAAAAATTCCTCGGACGACGCCAAGACTTTCGCGGGGCTTATACTTCTCTTCGTGATCCCCGGGATTCCCAAAGATGTGCTATGTTACTTCGCGGGGGCGGGCTCGCGGCCTTTCGCGGCCTTTCTCGTAGCCTCCATGATCGCGAGGATGCCTGGCATTATCGGGACCACTCTCGCGGGAAGCGCGGCGTACGGGGCCAATTACGCCGTGGTGATTGTGGTCGCTGTTGTCGCCGCGATCGCGATGATCGCGCTCATCGCTTTCCGAGGTCGGTTTGAGGCGCTTCTGAAAAAGCTCCTCGACAGAACGCGCGTATGACACAAATGGCCTCGCTGCGGCGACGGTATTGGACTATCGCTGTTCTTGGTTCCGCCGCGTTTCATGCCGCGATTCTCTTTGTGCCGCTCGGCGTTTCAGAGCCAAAAGAGCGAGTTCCTACGATGCTTCAGGTAGCGCTGAGTCGCTCTGGACCGTGGGCTGAGCAGAAGGAGCAGCTCGCTCGAGTGCCAACCTACGAGGAGTTGTCGCCCGCTGCGAGCGATATTGCCGCGCCGCTCGCTCGAGCGCCGACCCACGCGTCAGAGGCCTCCTCAAAAGATGCGACCGCCGCGCCAAGGTCCGCGCTCATCGGCGAGCCATCCATTGCCGCGGCGCAAGCTGAAACCTTGCCGCCGATCGACGCGCTGCTGTCTGCCCAAAACGTGGCGCCACCTGAAACCTCGCCGCCGATCGACGCGGAGTTATCGCCCTCTGTGAGCGATATTGCCGCGCCGCCGGCACCCGCGCCGCTCGCGCGAATATTCATACGCGAATCTTCGCGATCAACCGACGCCGAAACACCTCAATCCAATGTTGGCGGTTCCGCGCAAAATGCGCTCCCGCCGTCGCCAATCACGAGCTCAACGGCGCTCTCCGACGCTTCGCGGTCTGCTCAAAACGTTGCGCCGGCCGCTCAGAACTATTTTAAGAACGCTCGAAATCTGCTTAGCCCGACCAAGGAATCTTTTGCGATCGCTGCTACCGTGCTCGACCCAGTCTCGACCGAATCTAAGCCTGTCTCTCAGGCTGATCCGCCGCAACCTGAAAGCGCTTTTCCATCGCGTGAGAGCGCTCCGCGTGCCGCATCATCCATTGTCGCGCTGGCGCCTGAGGCGTATGCGCCGCCGTCGTCATTAGATCCTCAAAATCCTTCCGCGCAAGCTCTCGAACCAGGTTCGACTTCCACACATTCAACAACTTCAACTGTGGAAACTTCGTCGTTGAGTTCGAAGGCGAGCCCCGTGAACGCGCAGGTGAAGAATTATTTTTCCAATCATGAGATCCTTTCGATGAAATCGACGGTGGATCAACGGGGCGTGGCACAAGATTCGAATCAGACCGCGTCGATCGGTGCGGGGGCGGCTGTCCCATTACCCGCGGACGTGGGAGGGGGCGAAGACACTTCGTTGAGCCCTGAGAATCTGAAGGGCGAAATGCGTGTCGCGCGGACGCTCGACCCACCTTCAATACTCAGTGGTGGTGCTTTGGCGACAAATGTGACCACGATAGTTTCAGTGAGTGAGTCAGGCGGCGCTCAAAATTCAGGAGAGAAAATCGTAAGCGGCCCACCGAAGGAGAGCGCCAATTCGCAGGTTCTCACGCCTGCGGTGGAGCCTTCTTCATCCGAACAAACCCACGCTGCCGAGCACGCTGCCACAAATAAGGATGCAGTCTCAACCGCAGCGGCAACTCTCGCGGCTTCCTCTGATGCGCTGGCTCAAACAACCGCGTCACAGCCCATAATCCCCGCTTCGGCAACGCTCTCCGTCAACCCGCCTGTTCACGATGCCGCGCGAGCTTCCGCCATTTCTCCAGCGTCGGACTCTGCTGTGCCGCAACCGCCAATACCTCTTGCCGCCATGGCAGAAGGGCTCGCTCAGAAACCTTCCGCGACGCGCGAACACGCTCCTCACTACGACAGTGCGGAGACGCTCGCTTCGCGCGTTCTCGTCGAGCTCTCCGCGCGGAAGCTGTACCCAATGGCCGCCCTTCGAAGAAAGATCGAAGGGACGGTCACGCTCCTTCTCTCGGTCGAGAAGGATGGCAGACTGGTATCCGCCACCCTTCAAGCGCGATCAGGCAGCTCAATCCTCGACGAGGCCGCGCTCTCGCTCGCTCGCGGCATCTTCCCTATCGAAATTCATCTCGCTGCTCCTATCTCACTCGTAGTGCCCATCGAGTACCGGATTCCGAGATAATCGCGGGCGTCAGCACATCGAAGGTGCTATCGGGTTGTCCTTTTGGGCTCTATGCGCACCGTGAGCTTCGCCGACATTGAAAAACCAGGCATCGGGTAGTCTGAGACGATGTAGTAACGTTCATCGAAGAAGTTTTGAAAGTTGATCTCGAACGACGTGCTCGCGCCAAAAAGCCAATTAAGGCGGATATTGGCGATGAAGGTCGATGGCAGATAATCAGTGTTCGCGGCTGATGTGTATTTGAGACTTGAATAGGTCACGAGGAAGGCCGTGTCGAAACCGTTACTGGATCGAATGGCACTCAAGGAAGCACTGTGTACTGGTACATAGGGTATCCGCGCATCGTCGGCGAGCGTCAGTGCCCCATTCAGCGTGAAGCTATATAAAAAGGTGTAATTGCCGCTCAATTCCCACGCGCCCCGTTTCGCGGAAGCTTCAGCTTCGATGCCGGGATAGAGAGCGTTGCCGTAATTCGTGGGTTTCCACACTCCGAGACTGTCGGGCTGCCAAAGGATGATATCCTTCGTGTACCGCCCAAAAGCGCCGATCGACCAGCTCTTTGACGTATCGCGGTGGGCGATCGCGATGTCCGCCGAGTAAGAGCTCTCGGGCTTTAAGCTTGTATTTCCTGAAGTCCACGAGTCCGCCGGCCAATAGAGGTCGTCGAACGAAGGCGCCCTGTACGCGCTCGATACCGAAGTCCGGAGCACCGTTCCCGCAGCCAGGTCTCTAAGCACGCCGAGACTGGCTGAAAACCCTGAAGGGAAATCGTTCGTCACATCGTAACGCAGCGCGGGAATCGCAGTCCATTTTCCAAATTCGAACCTCGGTTCTAGGAAAATTCCACCAGAGAAACGCTGCGGGGCGCCGCCATCGCTGAGCTTTACGACGCTTGAATCGAGCCTGTCGTAGCGGAAGGATACTCCTCCTTTCAGTTCACCCTGCCATGGCGCGAGCCACGAGAAGACACTATCCGCGCCGGCTCTGAGCGAGGTATGCGTATCCGGGCCTGTGGAACTTGAGGCGCGATACTCGATTCCGGCCACCTGGGCGTAGGGGCTCAGTTCGAGAGAGAGCGCTCCGCCGAAGGGGGCATCGGTGCGAAATGAAAGCGCGGCATTCGCGCGCCAGTCATTTTGGTGAGCCTCTAAGGTTGGCCAGCTCTCCGTACCAGCGACTCCGAGAGAACGATATTCGCCTCTCATAGAAGCGGAGATCTCACCGATGGCGAGCGGTACTCTACCCTGCATTCCGCCAGAGCCTTCGAGAAGTTCGGAGTTTTCCCTCTGTCGGCGTATGCCTGTCGCATCGTAGTAGGGATACGCGTTCGCCGCGCGGTCGGCCTTAGCCCAGACTGACAGATTTCTCATGTTCGCGGAGAATTCCGCGGTCTGCCCATCGATCAGTGTTTGCCAGGGGAAGGGATTGACTGTCGCGGATCCTCCGCTTCCCGTCGTGATCGGCAGGGGCAGATATGAGCTGTTTTGAACTGAGAATTGGACCGAGGGAGCGGTGGCGCCCGCTTTTGTGTGAATATGAATGACACCGCCCACCGCGTCGGCGCCGTACTGTGCCGAGAGGGCGCCACGCTGCACGTCGATGCGCTCAATCTGATCGAGCGGGATCGCAAGGCGAGAGAGGTCCGTCTGCCCTGTCGAAGGGTCGGTAACGCGGACTCCATCGACGAGGACAAGTACCTGGTTCGATGAGGAGCCTCTGAGCGATATTGTCGCGAGAGCTCCTGCCGAACCGGTGGGTGAGATCCGCACTCCTGAAACCGAAGAGAGCAGACTGGGCAAATCTTGGGCTGCTGAAGCCGCGATTGTTGACGCATCGATGCTCGTAGCGCCCGCGGCCTCGGCGAGCGCGCGCGAAGGAAGCGTTCCTTCTATGACAACACTAGGCAGTTCAACGTTCTGCGACCACAAGGCCGCGGGCGCTGCCGCGACCAGGCACAAGACAACAAGAACCCGAACACTCCAAGACACGCGAAAGGAATTCATTGCATACCTCCGTGCAACGCGATTGTGTTCGAGGTAGAAGAGCCGCGCGATGCACAGAGGAGAATCTTGATTGCGATGGTGACGCGAGGAGCCGCTGAGAGAGGGGCGCCCAAGCGTTCGATCGTGGGGAACCGCGCACGATTAGATCCTCAAACCTCGAAGTTTCGCCCAAACATAGGTTGGACGTGCCCCAGAGCGGTATCCTGGCTTCCGGATCTCCTGCGCGCGCAGCGCCTTCTCACGGCATAGAGCCGCAATGGCCGCGGAGAAAAAACCTCCGCATGCTGGGGCATCCCCGGTTACAGTGGCGGGACCGCTGCGGATTCGCACCGCATTCCTCTGGCCCCTGGAGCGGACTCAGAATATAGGTTGATTCCTCGCGCCGTCAAGTGACTATCGCGCGAAGAGGGCGATGACTGGCTTGAGCCAACCCAGCAGCCACGCGACCGCGAGGAGCGCGACGATGAGCGCGGCGATATAGAGACCCCAGGGTTTTCTCTTCGGAGCGTAGGGGTCGTTCATCGTTCGAATCGAGTTCGGAGGCAACTGCGCGAGGTGACTCAATGTCACGCCGAAGGGGATATTGAGCTTCAAACTGCCATTGATCGCCCAGCCCTCCGCGTTCAAGAGCGGGCTCAAGTCTCGCCTGCGGAGTTTGATCGCCGCGAGAATCATCGAGGGGCCCGAGATGAGGAGAAACACCGCGACAAAACCGATCGGCATCCAAACGCCCATTCCGATGAAGAGGCCGAGAATGCTTGTAATCATAGCCCCAATGCTGCCCAACGCGACGCCTATCGCCGCGACGGTGCCGACGTCGATCTTCTTCGGCACGACCTGCTCGACGGCTTGAGCGGTTTTCGTAGGTTGCTCCACGGTTTTCTGGGCGATATCCTTCAATTGATTTTGGCGATTCGCCTCAGCGGCTCCCGCACGCTTGGCCGCGAGTTCTTCGATGGTGCGCGCGAGCCACTTGTAGGGGCTCAAGAAAGCTTCTCGTATACTCACTGGCTGAATCACGACCTTAGTGATTGTCGCGTTCCAGTCTTTCCCATCTTCATCGAAGTAGATGCCGTTGCGTCCGGCATAGACGCGATCCGCGGCACCCGCGGTGAGCGCGGCGACGATCGATGCCTTTTCCCCAGAGGTGCGCGCGATATCGCAGTAGAGGAGACAGATCGCCGAAAAGCCCGCGAGGGTAGCGTGCGCGGCTGGATTTCGCACTTCGAGGCAGAGCTCCAGTTCGCGTCCATCGATATAAAGCCGGCCGCTCTGGAAGAGACCCTTGTGCCGCCCGTAGAACTCATCCATAGACACGAAATTCCTTAGAACCTTCAAAAGATCGCGCTTAAGGATCAGAATATCGCGAAGCTCGCGCAAACCCTGCGCGCGGGGAGCTTCCGCGAGATCCTTTTCAATGAGCGCCCTAATGGCGTCGATGGTGGTCTCTGTGAGTGTGGAGAAGAGCGCTTCTTTGGAGAGATTCCCGGCGCCGCTGTTGGGGCGCTGAGAAATCCAGTCGGCATAGCGGTCCATATCCGCCGCGAGCGCGGCCCAGGCGCTTCTGTCGATCGTCGATCCGAGCGCGTACGGTGTTTTGAGGGCACTGAAGAGAATGGCGGCCGCATCCGAGAAGAGCGGATTGAACGCGGCGTCGAGGGGGAGCAGCCCGTCGGCGCGAGGAAGCGCCAGCGGCAGCTTCTGGAGCGATGCGTCGCCCTCTGAGGGGGGAGCGGCGAGTATCGCGGCCATCTGGGCTGAAAGATCTTTGAGCGCCTCTTGATTGCCAGCGAGGCCAAGCACCGCGCATCTACGGAAATAGTCATCGATTGCGGGGGCTATCGCCTGATATGCGGGGAGAACAGCGTCGAAACGAATATCAGGCAAGCTTTTCAAGAGTGCCGCACCTGCGTCTGACCAGGCGAGAAATGCCTTCGCGTCGGCCGTAAACGCTTCGAGATTCGCTTGGCTCAGACCCGGCGCGCCTGAGCTGTCCTGAGTCTGATATCCCGCGCCGATGATCATCGAAATCGAGGATGCACGCGCTTCGTCCACAGAGGATCCAGGAACGATGACGCCATCGCCATTAAACGGTTTCCCGCTGTAGCGAGATGAGGCGAGTTCGACAGTCTTGAGGTCGACACTATCGGCACTAACCCCAGCGAGCTCCGCGGCGTACGCGCAGCTCGTCCGAAGGTTTTCGTTCCGCGGCATTTCCATGCTAATCGCGCTCGTCTCATCGAAGAGCACGTCGAGGTTCGAGAAGGCTTCTTGGCATCTGGCTATCGCGCGTAGCAGTTCGGGCACCCGCACCTTGCCGTCGTTATCTATATCGAGGAGCGCCAGAGTCTCACGACACTGGTGCTGCGAAGTCGGCATCGCGAGGGCTACCCATAGTTTGGGATCCAGCTCCGTGAGCGCCGCGATGTCGTCGCCGGTTTTGAGGACTACCTGATCCATGCCGCCGATTCGCCTGAATCTCCATGTATGGGTTTTGTCCGCCATGTACGTCCCCCTTAAAATCGATATTCTCAATATTCTTGCGCTGATTGTAATGCCGAACGGCGTTGGAAGCGAGAGAGCTGATATAGAGAATCAGGCGGCTATCCGCGCGGATATCAAGGATGATTTCGATAAGCAAAAAATAACTCGCTACATTGTAGCGAGTTATAATATAAAAAATAGCCCCTAGGGGAATCGAACCCCTCTTTAAAGATTGAGAATCTTTTGTCCTAACCGATAG
>JAKALZ010000006.1:0-1388 GCA_021813065.1 bacterium | reverse complement strand
AAAAGAGCTTTCTTCGAAAGCTCTTTTATTTGCGTACAAGAATCGCTCAATCCACCGCGATTCTTGCCGAAATGCTGCCATTGTCGTTATTTCCCCAGGGAGGATTTGAACCCCCACAAGCAGATCCAGAGTCTGCCGTGCTACCATTACACAACCGGGGAATGACGGAAAAACCATAGCGATTTTTTAGATTTTGGTCAAGTGCTTTCAGCGCGCCGCACATCGTAGATTTCGAGCTGAGGCCGCTCTTCTCCGTTCCAATAGTTCATCGTGATCTTATAGAGGACATCGATTCGATCGCTATTGCGGAAGGAAAAATCGCGTTCGAGGCGCTCCGCTCCATCCCAGAGCATCGCGGGCCATTTGTACGCGCCAAAGTCGAGCGTCAACTTGAGGTGATTCTTCCCGCTCTTGCCTACCACTTGAGCATCGACCATGGACACCCCTCGCGAGCAGAAGAGCAGCGGCTCATTCTCTTCTCCGTACGGCTCGAATTGGCGGCAGAGCCGCAAGAGGTCTGGTGTGACAAAACTGTGGGGAAGCTCCGCGTCGATCGAGAGTTCAGGCTCTTCAGCGCTGTACTCTGTGCTCGCCATAAAAGTTGAGAGCCGGTCGAGGAAGACAGGCCACAGCTCCGTGGCGAGAGTGAAGCCCGCCGCTGAGTCATGCCCGCCGTAGTCGATAAAGAGATCGGATGCGTAGGCGAGGAGGGCGGTGAGGGGGAATGAGTTACCTCCTCGAATCGAACCTGTGCACATGCCGTTGGGCTTGAACACCGCGACAATCACGGGGACCTTCATTACATTCGCCGCGCGCGAGGCTAAAAGCCCCGTGATTCCAGCCCGTATCTCCGCGCTGCCGACTATCGCGAATTTGCCGCCGCTTTTCTCGAGGCTCTCATTGAGGTCGTCACGAATGATATCCCAGGCCTCGGCACCAAGTTTTCTTCGCTCGTTGTTCGCTTGAATCAACAGCGAGGCGGCTTCGATCGCGCGATCCACAGTCTGCGACTGCAGGAGATTGAGCGCCAACTCAGGTGTTCCCAATCTGCCCGCGGCGTTGATCGTCGGAGTAATCTGCCACGCGATCTCGGTCGCGCCAAGTGGCTTTACGAGACTGAGACTCAATTTGAGCTCGCGCAGTCCATTCGTGGGCGCTCCATTGATGCCCTCGACGCCTTTTCGAACGATGAGTCTATTCTCATCCCTGAGTGGCATGAGATCAGCGATCGTTCCGAGCGCGGCGAGTTGAAACATGCGGGGGGTCATGAAACCCTGGTTCTGCATCGACTGAAGCGCGTATGCGCTGAAAACATTCTTGAGAGTGTCGAGCGGTCCACCGACGGTGGGAAGAAATGGAGCCGACCGATTAACCTTGTGGACCCGGCA
>JAKALZ010000239.1 GCA_021813065.1 bacterium | reverse complement strand
GTGACGAATTCGTCTTTCATCGCCTTCGATTCGCTGTCGGCTTTCGCGATAATCTTCTGCATCGCAGGCGAAAAATAGGTTTGAGCCGCCTCTCCGTAGGCTTTCGGCAGATTCTTCATGAGGTCGGCATTGCCGCGTTCGAGACGAGCGCGGTCGATTCCCAGTTGCTCCAAGATCGAGGGTATGAGCCCGCCCTCCTGATCCAGCAGGGCAGTCATTAAGTGCTCAGGCTCGACCGCGCTGTGATCATTTTTCTGCGCGACAGAAGCGGCATCGCGCAGCGCCTCCTGAGCCTTCAGCGTGAATTCTTCATAGTTCATAGGATTGATTTCCTTCAAGATCAAGCGTTATGTTCACCATAAAGTATACAAATTCAGACACCATCGCGGCAAATATCCACACGATTCGGAGTCTTTCTCGGAGGTCCGCTTTTTAGTAGAATATTCTCATGAGCGACGACACCACCGCGGGAGAAAATAAATCCCTATCCGCGCGCATTCCAGACGGATTCCGCGCGATTGTCATGTATGGACTGAGTAAAAAGGAAGCCCTCGAGGTTATGAAGACTGTCAAGGCGCTGCCACAGATGGATGATACGGCTTTTGCCCTGACCACTGACACGAATATGGAGTGGCCGCTCGGCCAACTCGTCTTCGAACTTAGCGAAGAACACAGAGCGATGAAGGGGTGGAAACCAAAGAGCGCCGAATAACCGCAACGATTGAAAATCGCCATCGAAAAGCGTGGATCGCATGAACCACGCCATTCGTCGCGTTTTGCCTGCGTTACTCTTCTTCGAAATCAGGTATTTTCTCTTTCAGTGAGCGAATAAAATCCTCACCAACAGCGCTCTGCCTTAGCGCGATAAACACCACATTGTCCCGGCCTGAGATCGTACCGATAACCTCGTCGAATCCCATGTTGTCGATGGCGAGTGCCACAGAGTCGGAGTGACCAGAGAAAGTGCGCACCACCACGAGGCTCTGATTCCAATCGATCGAGACATAGCCCCTCAGGAAATCCTGAATGTAGTGTCGCTCAGATTCTCTGCGTTCTTCTTCCGAAGGAATTGAATAATAATAGCCTGAGCGCCCATCAGAGAGCTTGCCGACTTTTAGAAATTTGAGATCGCGCGACAGCGTCGCCTGCGTTACCGAATAGCCGTGATCTTCGAGAAACTGCAGAAGCTTTTCCTGTGAATCTACTCTATTTTCCTTGATAATGGTCTTGATTGTCTTTAGCCGCTCGGCTCGTTCTTTCATAGTTTCTCCATCGACCGTCGCATATTGTTAGGTCGCTCCGCGACAGGGGGTGCGCGATTGTCTTCCGCGCATTCCGTGTCGCGAAGGAAAATTCATTGACAGCAAGTGTATATTATTGCATTAAAATTCAAAATTGGCAAGGAAAGGATTGTGGATCGCCCTTCGCCCGGAGGTCGCGCTCCACCCTCTCCCGCAAGCGTTCGAAACCCATGAGAACTCACAGAGTCATTGTCATTCCATGGTTAAAAATCTATAGTGGACGCCAATGACTGACAGCGATTCTTCCAGCAAAGGCGCATGCGGATTGCCCTACCGCGCGACCCCGTTCTGGCTCTCACTCGCGGGCGAAGATGTCGAAGGCTGCGCAAAAGACGCTCGCGGAGTGCCCAGGAATCCTCTCCTTGCCCAAGCACTGCCCTCGCCTACCGAGGCGCGCGTTGATCCCCGCGAACTGAGCGATCCTCTGGGCGAAGCTTCGCACACAGTTGGCGACAGAGCCATCCAGCAGTATCGCTCCCGCGTGCTCGTACGCGCGACTGGCGAGTGCTTCCTCTTTTGCCGTCACTGCTATCGTCGCGCCCTTTTGCCCGCCGAGCGCGCGTTTATCTCCGACAAAGCGATGCGCGAACTCAGCGAGATGCTGCGCGCGCACGAGGAAATCCGCGAAGTGCTGATCTCGGGCGGAGACCCGCTCACCGCGAGTGACGCGCGGCTGCGGCGGCTCATTGGATCGGTGCGCGCCGTTCCACGGCGAATTCTCATACGCCTCTGCACCCGCGCCCCTGTCGTGCAACCGCAAAGAGTCACCGATGGACTCATTCAACTGCTCGCCTCATCACGTCCTCTCCGTGTTATTCTTCAGATCAATCATCCGAAGGAACTGAGTGAAACGCTGCTGGAAAAAACCGAAGCGCTCGCGAAAGCCGGAATTCCCCTTCACAGTCAGAGTGTGCTCCTGAGAGGCGTCAACGATAGCGCCTCGACGCTCATCGAACTCTTTTCGTCATTGAGCCTCAATGGCATTCAGCCGTACTATCTCTTTCAGGGTGATCTCGCGCAGGGCACCTCGCACTTCCGCGTGCCTCTCTCGCGGGGACTCGAGCTCTATGCCGCGCTGCGCGGGGAGCTTTCAGGCCTCGAACTGCCGCGCTACGCGGTGGACGCGCCTGGTGGAGGCGGGAAGGTGTATCTTCCGGAGGGAATCGTCGAACGCCGCGGTGATTCTTGGATTCTCAGGGCCCCCGATGGCACGCTGCGCGAGTACCCTGAGGAGCGCTGAACCTATCGCAGATTCCTTTACATCGACGCAAAGTTCTAAAGCAGGCCGCGTACGCCGCGCCCATTTCAGCGCACTTCCGCGATCGCCTCAATCTCGACTAAGCAGCCCTTGTTGAGGGTGCCGGCGGGAATTATCGCGCGAGCGGGTTTGTGCTCGCCGAAGAACTGACGATAGATCTCATTCGCGCGTGGCCAATAGTCGATCGAGGTCACATAGACGCGGCACATGATGACATCAGACCGCGAGCAACCCGCTGCCATCAACACCTTCTCAAGCTTATTGAGTGCCATGCGCATCTCAGCTTCAAAACCACCGATCGCGGGCATTCCTGTCGCGGGATCGGCGGAAGTCTGACCGGAAACGTAGAGCGTGTTTCCGCTAATAATACCTGGTGAATAGTGCCCGCTTGGAGCGTTTTCGTTAGAGATTGATCTCACAGTGTCACCTCCTCAAGCATTCTGAGCTGTTCGATCCCTACACTTCCTCCAGATATCAAAAAACATACACTATCTGCCGGTTTTACCGCGATGAGCCCCTGAAGTACGGCTCCTATGCCAATGCAGGCGGAAACCTCAGCGAGGAGCTTGCCTTCGGTGAGAAGGAGCTTCATTCCCTTGAGCAAATACTCATCATCCACCGCCGCAAAGCCGTCCACGCTGGCCACCACGTAGGGGAAGCAGATTTCGCCGGGCGTCTGCGCGACGAGGGCATCGGCGATTGACTTTTTTTGCTCAACGGTAACAGGTGCGCCCGCAGCGAGGCTCGCGCCGTATCGCGGAAGGGCGGAGGGTTCGGCGCCATAGACTCGCGTCCGGGGCGAGATTGCCTTGATCGCGGTGGAGACTCCGCCAAGGAGCCCTCCCCCGCTCACCGGAACAACAATCATGTCGAGATCTGGACACTGCTCCATCACTTCGAGGCCGATCGTTCCCTGGCCAGCCATGATGTCCTCGTCGTTGAAAGGGGGCACCATAGTCGCGCCACGATCGGCGCAGATTTGCTCAGCGAGGCGAAAGCGCTCGGAAATCTCACACAGAATTACTTCGGCGCCAAGCGCTCTGATGGCGTCCACCTTCACCATAGGAGATGTGCGGGGCATGACGATGGTCGCCGTGGCGCCGAGCAGCTTAGCGGCGTAGGCGATCCCACGACCGTGGTTCCCGGAGGACGCGGCCACGATGCCGCGCGCGAGTTGCCCAGGCGTCAGGGTGAGTGCCTTGTTCATCGCGCCGCGCAGTTTGAAAGCACCCGTGATC
>JAKALZ010000238.1 GCA_021813065.1 bacterium | reverse complement strand
AGGAGACTTTGTATGGCGGCAGCGCGCGAGCGTCTTGAGCGGGTTGGTGTCTCTGTCCCCGAAATCTATCTTCCAGGAAACGGGGTGGAGTACCGGAAATGGGCTGTAGTCGCCTGCGATCAATACTCTTCGGAGCGCGAATACTGGGAGGATGTTGACCGCGAAGTGGGCGCCGCCCCATCGACGCTTCGCCTCATTTTTCCAGAATGCTATCTCGAAGACTCCGATAAGGAAGCGCGCGTCGCGAAAATCCAGGAGCGCATGCGTGAGTATCTGGCGCGTGGGCTGCTCGTGTCGCGGGGCCCTGCGTTTGTGCTCGTCGAGCGCAGTACGCCCTTCGAGGAGCATCCGCGGCTGGGGCTCATGGTCGCGGTCGATCTTGAGCGCTACCAGTACGGGTCGGACTCGAAAAGCCTCATTCGCCCCACCGAGGGCACGATCGTAGAGCGCCTGCCGCCGCGCATGGCGATTCGTCGTGGCGCGCCCCTCGAACTGCCGCACATCATGATTCTCATCGACGATCCCCATGCGACTGTCATCGAGCCTCTTTACCGAAGAAGGCGGTACTTTGAGCGAGCCTACGATTTCGATCTCATGAAGAATTCGGGCCACATGCGAGGGTGGTTTGTGCGCGAAGAGAGTGACCTCGAGGTGGTGGCAGTGGCGCTGGAGGCGCTCGCCGATCCAAAGGTTTTTCGCCGAAAATATGGCGTGGACGATGTGCTGCTCTTCGCGGTGGGCGACGGTAACCACTCGCTGGCGACCGCCAAGGCGATCTGGGAGGAAACAAAAGCGTCGTACGCGGGGCGCGCCGACGCTGAAACCGCGCTTGCGTTCCACCCCGCTCGCTACGCGCTCGTCGAACTCGTGAATCTTTACGACGAAGGTTTGCCATTTCACCCCATCCATCGAGTGCTCTTCAATATCGATAGTCAGGATTTTCTCCGCGAGCTCGAAGGCGCCGGAGCGGAGATCCGCTACATGCCGGACGCGGCGCAGGCTTTCGCGGAGGTCGACGCGGCGAGTCGCGGTGGCGGGCCAGAGAAGGAACGCGGAGCTTCCAACTCCAGCGACGCGACCAACAGCGCGCCTTCGCACCTCGAATTGGCGCATCGCTTCGCATTCGTAACCGAGCACCGAGCGGGCGTGGTTTCGTTCCGCAACCCCGCCGCGCGGCTCGCCGTGGCAACGATTCAGGGGCAGATCGATGCGTATCGCACGGCGCACCCCGAGGTCGGCATTGACTACATCCACGGCACGGCCAGCACCGAGGCACTGGGAAAAAAGCGAGGCAATATCGGGCTCTATCTGCCGCCTGTCGACAAGTCCTCGTTCTTCAGCGTGGTGATCCGCGACGGTGTTATGCCGCGCAAAACCTTCTCGATGGGCGAGGCTCCCGAAAAGCGCTTCTACATCGAGGCTCGCCGCATAGTACGGGAGTAAAGGCCACAAACGCGCCGCGCCGCATCGTGCGGGAGTAAAGGGGCCGCACGCGCGCCGTACCGCGACTCCGCGCCTCGACACGCTGCGCGTGCCTGCTGCGCAACTCCAAATCGCGGCTGTTCCAAATTTCGCAACCGTGGTATCATTATTTGAACCTTACTTCATAAGGAGGAACCGATGGTCATTCTGCTCGCGGATGCGTTCGCTCCCGATTTGCCGGGCCGGCTCGCCTCTTTTGGCGAAGTTGTGTCCGACATGTCGCGGCTTGGCGACGCCGAGGTGCTCATCGTCCGGTCGAAAACGAAAGTAGATAAGGCCATGATCGATGCGGCACCGAAATGCCGTTACATCATCAGAGGCGGCGTGGGCGTCGACACCATCGATGTCGACTATGCCAAGACCAAGGGAATCGCTGTCGACAACACGCCCGAGGCTTCAAGCCTCGCGGTCGCGGAACTCGCCTTCGCGCTCATGATCGCGATGCCCAACCACATCGCGCGCGCCGACTCCTCGATGAAAGAAGGAAAGTGGCTCAAGAAGGAGCTCGAGCGCACCGAACTCAACGGAAAAACGCTCGGTCTCATCGGCATCGGGCGCATCGGACGAGAACTCGCCCTCAGAGCGAAGGCCTTCGGCATGACCGTAATCGCCTTCGACAAGTACGTCGCGAGCTCGGATGTCGCCGCCCTTGTCAGTCTCGATGAAGTGTTCGCGAAATCGGACTATATCAGCCTCCATACGCCGCTCACCGACGAGACGCGCGGCATGATCAATGTGAACACCATCGCCAAGATGAAGAAGGGCGCCTACGTCATCAACACCTGCCGAGGCCAGGTCGTCGTCGAGCAGGACATCGCCGACGCGCTTAAAACCGGCGCGATGGCCGGTTACGCGACCGATGTGTACAACAAAGAGCCGCCCGAGGGATCGCCGCTCATGAGCGCGCCCAATGTCCTCATGACACCGCACCTTGGCGCATCGACCGAAGAAAACCTTCTGCGCC
This sequence comes from bacterium, assembly GCA_021813065.1. Lineage (GTDB taxonomy): Bacteria > Spirochaetota > Spirochaetia > Treponematales > Rectinemataceae > Rectinema. The sequence goes on along the minus strand of JAKALZ010000238.1, from coordinate 1,362 downwards.
TCGGCGACTCGATCGTCGCGAGGCTCAAGAAATACACGGGCAAGTGAACCCAAAGGAGAATCCATAATGAAGCGAGTGATCAATTTCAACGCAGGCCCCGCCGCGATTCCCATGGAAGTCCTCCAGAAGGCCCAGGAGGAGATGCTCGACTGGAACGGCACTGGCATGTCCGTCATGGAAGTGTCGCATCGCTCCAAAGAGTATGAAGCGATGCACGACGAAGCTCAGACGCTCTTCCGAAAGCTTGCGGGCATGGGCCCCGAGTGGAAGATTCTCTTCCTCACCGGCGGCGCTTCAAGTCAGTTTTTTATGATTCCCATGAACTATCTCTTCGGAGAGCGCAAGGCGACCTACCTTGTCACCGGGCACTGGGGAAAGGCGGCCATCAAGGAAGCGAAGCACTTTGGCCCCTTCGATGTCATCTCGACTGAAAATCCCGACGGTACCTTCACGCGTGTGCCGAAGCAGAGCGAGATCAAGATCGACCCGTCTTCAACCTATGTCCACATGACCAGCAACAACACCATCTTCGGCTCGCAGTGGCACTATTGGCCTGATGTGGGCAAAGTTCCCCTCGTCTGCGACATGTCGAGCGATATTTTTTCTCGACCCTTCCCGGCGGACAGATTCTCCTTCATTTACGGCGGCGCCCAGAAGAACCTCGGACCCTCGGGCGTCACGCTCGTCGCGGTCCGCGAAGACTTCTACAATCTCGCGCAGGAACAGACGAAACTGCCCACGATGCTCTCCTACCGCACCTACGCCGAGAACAACTCGCTCTACAATACACCGCCCTGCTTTTCGATCTACATTCTCAACCTTACGATGAAGTGGCTGTTGAACACGATCGGTGGCCTCGAAAAGATGGCGAAGATTAACGATGAAAAGACGCGCATTCTCTATTCGGCCATCGATTCCTCCGACGGTTTCTATCGCGGGCCGGTCGAGAAGGATTCGCGCTCGCAGATGAACGTCGTATTCCGCCTTAAAACCCCGGAAATGGAAGAGACCTTCGTCAAAGAGGCCAAGGCGGCGGGCATCGTGGGCGTCAAAGGCCACCGCTCGACCGGCGGCATCCGCTTCTCGATCTACAACGCGAACCTGGTCGAAAACGTGAAATCCGCCGCGGGCTTCATGGAAGAATTCAGCAGGAAATATCGCTGAGGCGCGATTCGGTACGCTGAAGCAGCGGGGCTGCCCTGGTAATCAGGGCAACCCCGCTTTTTTTTGCGATTCATTCTTGCGAAAACGATCATTGGGTGCTTGAATCAAAGGTATGGCGAAGACAAGGCTACAGAGGGCGTACGGTAAGGCGATCGGGAGTTTGAGTTTTTCATCGGAGCTGCGGAAGATGCGGCGGGA
>JAKALZ010000005.1:16410-17423 GCA_021813065.1 bacterium | reverse complement strand
AGGCATTCGATGTGATCTCCATCGAGGACGATGCTTCCCGCTTCGATAGGCTCGAGCCCCGCGATGGAACGTAAAAGAGTGGTTTTGCCGCAGCCCGATGGCCCGAGCAGCACGCAAATTTTCCCTTTTTCAAGCGAAAAGTCAGCGCGAAGCTGAAAATCGCCTCTCCTCGCCACTAGATTCTTCACGTCAAGCGACATCGATCACCTTCTCTTTTAGGAAAAACACAATGCCTGTCATTAGTCCCAACGCGAGTCCCGCCGCACAAGCCTCATTGAAGCGGTAGGCTGCCGTGAGCCTATACAGAAGAAGCGGCAGCGTTTCGTGATCGCTTATCCCCAGCATGAGCGGTACATTCGCGTCACCCGCGGTTATAGAAAATGCGAAGGCGGCAGCTGCCGCGATCGAAGGCGCGATGGTTTTGAGTTCGACGGACACGAAGGATCGCAGGGGAGAAGCTCCGAGCGTGCGTGCCGCTTCTCGCGCGTTTGGGTTCAGTGCCTGCAGCGCGGCGTGGAGAGATCGACTTACGAATGGCCACGCAATGGCGGCCTGAGCGGCAACAAGCGCGTAACTTTCCATGTGATTCGATGAGAGGAAAAGCCATCCATAGGCTAGAATCGCGGGAGAAACCGCAAGTGGCAGCCACTGCGACATCTCGATAGCCCGCGTGAACGCGCTGTTTTGGCCTGATTTTCTGAGAAAATAGATGCTTGCGCTCGCCGCGGCACCAAAAAATGTGGCCAGAAGCGCCGCGGAACCACTCAGTTTTATCGTAGCGAGCATTGCTTGCGGAAGAGGCGCCTGAAATCCCCTCAACAACCTCGAAAAGTTTCCCAGCCCAAAAACCGTCGCGCCACCGAATGAGGATGGTACTCTAAACGCTTCAACAACAATCGCGGCGAGCGGCCCAAGAAAAAAGATCACGATGAAGACCTCGTACGCGAGTACAATCAGCTTGCTCGCGCCGCTTGCCTTCGCCCGCCCTTGGATCCTGCCATAGTCTGATGCGT
>JAKALZ010000005.1:0-16400 GCA_021813065.1 bacterium | reverse complement strand
CGTGCGCTATTCCTTTGCGACCGTGTCTGGTGAGCACATAGATACTCGCAAGGGCGAAAAGGGTCTCTACAGCCGCGTACACGGTGGAGAGCGGCAGATTCGACTGATACCGAAGCGCCTGATAGATCCGCACCTCCAGAGTCGTTCCCGCGCGACCACCGAACACGAGGACTGTGGTGAAACTGAAAAAGCAGTAGAGAAAAATAAGCCCCGCAGCCTGGGTCACGCTCGGGAGAAGCTCGGGAAGCACCCCAACACGGAATGCGCGGATTTTTCCCGCGCCGAGGGTACGTGCCGCTTCAGATTGCGAGGTTGGAATCCGCATCCAATGCGCGGAGACTTGATGCACCGCGATTGGGAAATTGTAGAACGCATGCACCATCACAATGCCCCAGAAACTATAGAGCAGCCCCCGATACTCGTGCGAGCGCCCGCCAACAAGGGCGTATACCTGTGAGAGCATGCCTTCTTTGCCGTAATAGAGAATGAAGGCCAGAATCACGAGGATGGGAGGAAAGCAGAATGGTATTGCCGCGAGCGCGAGCAGGACCCGACGCCCGCGGAAGTCAAAGCGCGCGGCAAGCCAGGCGCCGGGCAGGCCGATGGCGAGCGCGAGCATAGTGCTCGCTGCCGATTGCAACAGCGTGAAGCGAAGGCTTTTCAGCACAATCGCGACAGGAATCGCCGCGAAAACTTGCCATTGGTTGTCGATTGCCGAATTAGGATCGGATACAGCGTGCGTCATTACCGCGGTTAGCGCGCGAGCCAACGAAACTTTTAAGAACGCGACAAGAGGCGCGAGCGACAAAAAGAGAATGGCGCAGAGCCCCACATAGAGCACAATCGCTGAGGCTCTGCTCTTTTTCATAAGGTTCGCGCTCATGTCGCGTTCTCTCGCGAAGCGCAGGCGCGAATTCCTGTTTTCATCGCTTTATGGTGTGCCTACAAGCAGATTGGCGGCGTCTGAGGGATCGCGATCGATGTCGCGGATCTCTCCCGTACGCGTTGGATATCGACCAGCCACGGAAAATGAGGAGGGCAGTTTCGTCGCAGTGTTCGCGGGAAACATCCACTGCGTTTCAGGCAAAAATGCTTGGCACTCCGCTGATATAAAAAAATCGATGAATTTCTGGGCATTGTCGCGGTAACGGCTCGTGGCAAGCACCCCCGCGAGTTCTATCTGTACCGGATGGCCCTCTTTAAACTGAAGAGATTTGTAACGTTCGGTATTCTCGTAAGCTTTGTGGTAGGCCGGACTCGTTGAATAGCTGAGCACAAGCGGTGCCTCGCCCTTCGTGAAAAGACCGTATCCCGTGTCCCAGCTCGGCGTCATCGCGAGAATCGAAGGTGCAAGCCGCTTCCAGTAGTCTCTCCATCCGTTTCCGTACACCGTTTCTGTCCAGGCGAGAAAGCCGAGACCAGGAGTCGATGTGCGCGGATCCATGATGATAATTTTTTTTTGATATTTCAGCTTTGTTAAATCTTCAAGCGAGGATGGCGGCTCAATTCCGCTCTGCGAATCCCATATGAAGGCGAATTGGCCATAGTCGAATGGGATGAGTCGGTTCGATGGATCGATGAGCAAAGATTTCTTAATCTGACCAAGATTTTTAAGCTGGAGAGGGGTAAACAATCCGCTCGCGGTCGCTTTTTCGAGCTGATTATTGTCCAAGCCGATCACGACATCCGCGTTTGGCGTTTTTGTTGCGTCTAAAAGCGAAGAGAGGAGGGCTCCTCCATCGCCTTTCGAGACAAAATGAAGCTTGATGCCGTAGGTTTTTGTGAACGCTTCCGCGATCTGCGCGGCCGGTCCCCACTCAGAAATGAAGGAATCGTAGGTCCAGATCGTAAGCTCTGGGCTGGCGGACTGATTCGCTTGAGCCCACACCGAGCCACTCATAATTGAGAGTGCTCCACACATTAGAATAATGGCGATGAAATGCTTTGTACGCATCATCGTTCCCTCCGCCGGTATTACCCGGATCAGGTTCTATGGGTATTTTCTCAGGCCGTTCGCTCCAACGGAGAAGAGCAGCCACCCCATTGATTTCTGCGCTTATGCTGTTTTTTGCCGATATTCGATGATGCAGCTACCTTTTCCGTCAACCGCGTCTCGAGTCAGCACAACTTTTTTTACATTCGTATCGCTTGGTAGTGAATACATAAGATCGATCATAATTTTTTCCACAATCGCGCGCAATCCGCGCGCGCCGGTTTTCTGAGCGATCGCTTTCTCGGCAATCGCGTCGACTGCTTCGGCGTTGAAGTCGAGATCGACATTGTCGAGTTTCATAGATGCTTTGTACTGTTTCAAAAGGGCATTTCTTGGTTCGAGAATAATTCTCTTGAGGTCTTCCTTGGTAAGTTCTTCGAGCGCGACTTTTATTGGAAGGCGTCCGACAAATTCTGGTATAAGCCCAAATTTAATGAGATCATCCGGTTGCAGCTCGGAGAAGAGCTGGCTGAGATTCTTTTCGTGTTTCGACTTTATATCGGCACCAAAACCCATGGGGTGGGCGGAGACTCTCGATTCTATGATTTTGTCGAGGCCGACAAAGGCACCGCCACAGATAAACAGGATGTTCGTGGTGTCGATGCGCAGATACTCCTGATTGGGGTGTTTGCGTCCGCCTTGAGGAGGTACGTTCGCGATCGTGCCCTCGATGATCTTGAGAAGCGCTTGCTGGACACCTTCTCCTGACACATCGCGCGTGATTGATGGGTTTTCGCTCTTGCGCGAAATTTTGTCAATCTCATCGATGTAGACGATACCGCGTTCGGCCGCCTGAATATTTCCGCCCGCGTTCTGGATCAGTTTAAGGAGGATATTCTCGACATCCTCGCCGACGTAGCCTGCTTCGGTGAGCGTTGTGGCATCCGCCATCGCAAAAGGGACCTTGAGCTTCCTCGCCAGTGTCCGCGCAAGCAGGGTCTTGCCAGAGCCTGTCGGCCCGATGAGGAGCACATTCGATTTTTCAATTTCCACATCTGGCGACGCGGCTGATACTTTGTGGACAAGGCGTTTGTAATGATTGTACACTGCTACAGAAAGTACACGTTTCGCATATTCCTGGCCGACTACATATCCATCGAGAAATTCTTTGATCTCTTTGGGTTTTGGAACTTCGGTCAAGAATTCCGAGGTGACCTTCTGCTCCTCTTCATCGAGAATCTGCGCGCATATCTTTACGCAGTCATCGCAGATGTTGACTCCTGGGCCAGCGATCATTTTGCGCACGTACGCGGAGCTTTTGCCGCAAAATGAACAGAAGCTCTCTTGCTCTAAGTCAACGTGTTTATTTTTGGCCATGCTTGCGAGGCTCCATAATCGTATCGACAATGCCATACTCAAGCGCTTCGTGAGCGCTCATATAAAAATCGCGCTCCATATCTTGAGCCACTTTTTCGAGTGCCTGGCCGGAGTGCTGCGCAAAGTAATCGATTGTCAGCTTCTTGAGGCGAATAATTTCTCTTGCCTGCAGACTAATATCGCTCGCCTGACCAGACACGCCGCCCCATGGCTGATGGATCAAAATTCTCGACGAGGGGAGGGCGGATCGCTTTCCATGGCTTCCGCATGCGAGGAGAAGGGCAGCCATGCTCGAGGCTTGGCCGATGCAAATCGTCTGGATTTCCGGCTTGATGTACTGAATGGTGTCGTAGATCGCGAGTCCAGCGGTAACCATGCCTCCAGGACTGTTGATATATATGGAAATATCGCGCGAGGGATCTTGCGATTCTAGAAAGAGGAGCTGGGCGATTACGAGGTCCGCGGTGAGATCGTTGATCTCACCATCGATGAATACGATTCTATCCTTCAGCAACCGTGAGTAGATATCGTAGGATCGTTCTCCAATTCCTGTCTGTTCAATGACGATAGGAACGAGGTTGCTCATATGTTCGGTCATCTGGTCTTCCTTCGGATCATGGTGATTGCGCGGGCTCTTGACAATCAATCGCATGAAGGTCGCGAGCGCCGCGCTTTGAATTTACTCATTTTCCTTCATGAAGTCCAAATAGGAGATCGTGGCGGCTTCCTTTACCTTCGCGGTCGCGAGCGCCGCGTTGAAGAATTTTCGCGCTTTGATGTCGTCTTTAAGGTACTCGATGGTTCCGTGTTTCTCGTACTCGGCCTTGATTTCTGCGGGGCTCATCGTGGTATGAGTCGCTTCTTTGGCGATTTCCGCTTCAACTTCCTCGTCGGAGGACGTGTAGGAGCCAGCCTCAATTAACTTTTCAAGCAGAATCCTGCTCGAAAGTGCCTTCTCAGCGAGTGGGGCCCAGTCCTTGAAGAGTTGTTCGCGCGTTTTTCCAGAAATCGTCAGGAACATCTGGAGACGCTCATCGCTGTCGACGCCCATCTGCTGCTTTAGGGATTCCCAGCGCATCGCGAGTTCCGCTGCGAGCATCGACTGCGGTATCGAAACCGTCGTTCGCTTGAGGAGCTCATCCATGAGCGCGTTCTCTCTCGTGCGCCTGAGCTTGGTCTCCAGAGCTTCGGTTAGCTGATTCTTGACTGCCGCCTTCAGATCGTCGAGCGTTTTGTACTTTTCGGATACATCTTGAGCAAGCTCATCGTCGAGTTCGGGCAGGTCTTGCTTCTTTACCTTGGTGACTGTCACTTTCACCTGCACTGATTTGCCGGCATACTCGGCATACTCGTAGTCGGCAGGGAAGGTTTTCGAGATGACTTTTTCATCTCCAGCCTTCATGGAGGCGACTTCGTCGTCAAATTTGTACAGATTGAGGTTTTTGCCGAGTTCGAAGGAAAAATCCTGACGCGCGCTGCCCGCGACCTCGCTGCCATCTTCGGCGATTTCAACGAAGTTCGCCGTTACTATATCGCCGTCCTGGGCAGGGCCATCTTTCTCAACAACAATGGCGTTGCGCTGGCGAATATCTTGAAGTTCACGGGCTATGTCCTCCTCGCTGACGGAGATCGTAGGAACTTCGATTTCGACACCCTCAGGCGATGGAAGCTCAAAGCTGGGGTAGGCGTCGAAGGTCACGGTGAAGGTAAAATCCTTATCGAGTTCAAAGGCGGGTTCTCCGTCGAGGGCTGGCGGCTCATAGGTGAGGGGCTGTCGTTCAGACGCTTTGAGGCCCTCTTCCACAGCTTTCTCGATAACTCGACCCATCGACTCAGCCTTGAGGCTCTCTCCGAATTTGCGTTCAAGCACCGATACGGGTACGTGGCCCTTTCTAAAACCATCGATGCGGGCTTCTTTTACGTACTCAACCATCATCGCGTCATACTCGCTTCGCACATCGCGCGCGGGCACGGTGAGGGTCATGCGTACTTTTGAATGCTCGAGCGTCTCAAATTTTTTTTCTGTGATTTCCATGGGTTCCTCTGCCTTTACTTTCAATGAGTAGAAGATGAAAACCCGCAATACTGCGAGTCATAACGCAAAAAAAGAGGCGATTCGGTCACGTTCCGAATCGCCTGCTGTAAGAGCGGGAAACGGGAGTCGGACCCGCGACATCCACCTTGGCAAGGTGGCGCTCTACCACTGAGCTATTCCCGCATTCATAGTAGCTGCTCAAGAAGCAGCAGATGTTCCTTTCAGCACTCAGTATCCTGATCGCCGCATTGCCGCGGAAAACCTGCGAGAGAAGGGACTTGAACCCTTACGCCGAAAGGCACCAGATCCTAAGTCTGGCGTGTCTGCCGTTCCACCACTCTCGCAATTTGTTATTGCGAGGCGCATACTAGCGAAACAGCGCCTTTTCGTCAAGACCCGCCTAAATCAGGCCTTAAACGAGTATGAGCCGCGAAGGTTTCGAACCTTCGACCCGCAGATTAAGAGTCTGCTGCTCTGCCAGCTGAGCTAGCGGCCCACGTTTTTTACCAACTGCGTCCGGCAGGACTCGAACCTGCGGCCTACGGATTCGAAGTCCGTCGCTCTATCCAGCTGAGCTACGAACGCCTCTGGGTTCATACCCGAAACCGGAATTGTGCGGTATCGGGCTCGGGTGGGTGATGGGGATCGAACCCACGACAACCAGATCCACAGTCTGGCACTCTACCACCTGAGCTACACCCACCGTGCAATCGGTGATGCTTACAATGCCGAAATATGAAAAATCTGTCAAGAGGTAAAAGCTCAGAAATATGCGTAGACAAATTTGAGATTGCGCTGAGCTGCTTCTCTCATCGCGGTCAAGCTCTCCTTGGTGAGCGGAGCTCGGTGGTAGCGCCAAGCTGGGTGATACTGCGTGATATGGAGCGGTATATCTGCGGAGACCGATGAAATGAATCGGGATATTTCATCCATTTGTCGAGGATTGTCCAATATTCCTGGAACCGCGAGCGAAGTGATTTCCACATGGCAGAGTGTACTGGCGATACGTATAAAATTTTGTACAACGCGTACGTTCCCTCCAAGCACCTCACGGTATGTCCCTGCTTCTGCCGCTTTATAGTCGATATTAGTCGCGTCAGTGAGCGCGAGGATTTCTTGCGCGGGCTCCGTGAGCAGGTTCCCATTGGTGACAAGAATCGTCGCAAGTCCCCGTTGACGCGCCAATCGCATCGCCTCAACCACATACTCAATGTGAATTGTAGGTTCTGAGTATGTGAAACTGATCGAAGGGCAACCCGATTCGACCGCTAAAGAGATAAGTCTTTCTGGGTAAATTTTGGAGCCGTCTTTGCGGCGCGGATGAGCTATCTCCCAGTTTTGACAGAAAGGACAGTCCATATCGCAGTGCCAAAACCCAACTGAGTAGGTCCATGTATTCGGCATGAAACGCCGCAATGGTTTCTTCTCTACAGGATCGATCGCGATGGAGGAGATATTCGCGTACAAAGGGAGGACCATCTGACCTGAACTATTTCGTCTTGCGCCGCAATGTCCAAACTCTCCTTCGCTGAGCGTGCACGCGTGCGAACAGAGTGCGCACTGAATCGCGTTATCCTGTGTGTGTCGCCAATATCGGCTCCTCGCTGTGATAGGTTCCATTCAATCCTTTTTAGAGAGGAGCCTACTTATGCTGTCGGCATTGAATGGCTTATAGCCGTCGTCCGATACTTCAAAAGGTTCAAAGCGCACCGCGATCGCCCCTCTCCTGACCCAAATCCGAAACATGCTTATCGCGGTGCCGGTTAAATCTATCGACGAAGGCATCTCGTCGAGGCCCTGCACGTCGCGCGTTTTTATCTCAAGAATCTCTCCCTTCTTGAACCAAGGCATTCGCCGTTGGCCTTGCAGGAGAAGAATGAGGCACTTTTCTTGATCGTAAGGGTGCTTTTTCAACGATCCGGTGAACGGAACCGCGTCGAACGCGGGATGTTCACGATATCGTACAACATCGCATACATCCTCGAGCGATTCGAGGTTTTCCGCATTGATATAATTTGCGATGCTCAAGGTAGTGTCCTCCCCATTTGTAATTCTATCACATACTATAAATGAAAAAGACATTCAAATCATTACATATCTCTTCGTGCTTTCCAGATCGACCAAGCGAACATGACTCCAATGAAGGCCGAGCAGAGCCATGCGAACCAATCCCCGAAACGCACATAGAAGGGCAACTTGGAGCTGTAGACAGGCACATCTACAATTGCTGAATCAGCAACAAATTGCGGCAATTCCATAATGTTTTTCCCATCGGCACCTACGACACAGGTTACGCCCGCGTTGGTCGATCGCACAAGCGTCCTTCGGCTCTCTATCGCTCTGATACGTGCGATGGCGTAATGCTGCACCTGCGCGCTCCTTGTACGCGACCACGAATCGTTGGTGAGATTGATGAGCAAATCGGCCCCACGGAGGAAAAATTCTCGACAGAGCTCAGCGAACGCGTCTTCAAAGCAGATAGGAGATGAAAACTTGAGACTCGGAAGAGTATGGATATCAGTGCATACCGCGCCGCGATTCTCCAGGTCGAGCGAGAATACGAGCGGTTTTGTGCCCATGACCCAACCGCTCTCAAGGCCGATCACTTTTTGGACAAAGGCGCGGAACCACGGGATATCCCAGAAGGGGATGGCCTCCGCGAAAGGTACCGGGTGCATTTTCGCGTAAGTGGGTCCCATGTTTCCGCTTGGATAAATAAGGCCCACAGAGTTGGACGCCTCATAGGTAGTCCAATTGGTCACGACAGGCAGACCGGTGAGTACGGGAGTGTTCGCTTGGCGGAGGAAGGTTGAAAATGGAAGCGAAGGCGGATTTTTTTCGAACCATGCGCGAAAATCCGTAAAGGGGCGTTGCAGACTCATCTCACTGAACACGATGAGATCAGGTTTGGGGCGATTCGCCTTTTCATTCTGTTCGAGCGCCTTTTGCGCGAGCGCGATATTCGAGGCGAGCGCGGGAATCTCACCCGCGACCCATGGATCAGTGTTTTGCTGACAGAGGAGCAGCCGAACAGTTGTGCGCACAGGGAAAGGATGCTGGAATATCCATGCTCCATATCCGAGCAGCGCGATTCCAAACACCGAAGAAGCCATTACCCATCGCGCTCCGCGAGTTCTTGTGAACCCCTTACGTCGCACACCTGTTCCAAAACTGAGCACAACTTCCCCGAGCGATGCGGAACTCAATGCGAGAAAGGTCGAAATGCCATAGATTCCCCAGATATCGGCGGTCTGAAGCATAATGGGAATCGCGGTGAAAGAATAAGGAAGAAGCCCCCACGGGTATCCTAAAAAACCAGTGGATTTCGCGAACTCAAACGCAGCCCACGCGATCGCGAACACGAGCGGTCTCGCTCGCCCCGCATGCCGCAGCATGAACCATCCGTAGGTGATCGCCGCCGCGTACACAACCGCGTAGGCGATTGTTGTCGAACCTAGAGTCCAAAACGCGAAGTCCTTGTAGAAGAAGAGCCAGTAGCTTGTCAGTGCGTGGTGTAAGGCTCCGAAAATGGCGCCAAGCAACCCCGCTTCACCTAATCGTTCAGTTTTGACGAGCGCGATGTAGAGAGGAACAAGACAGAAAAGCCCAAGAAACCAATTTCCATAGAGAAATATCTCATTGGGCTGTGAGAGCGCGGATAGGATCACCGCGAACAGGGTCCAGGCGATTCGCATCGGAAGCCGCTCCTCCTGTGCGTTCGTTGCGAGTGTTTGAGTGGTTGAGGATTCTATGGCGGCGAGCGGCTGAGCGCGCATATAATGTGGAGTATATTTCAAGATCGCCGTTATTCCAAGATGAATCGCTGAATGAATCCCTATTTATGTTGACCCTGGCGCCATCCTTGCATTAAAGTAGCTTGTATGCCAAATGCAGTCTTCGCGGGAAGCTTCGATCCCCCCACGACAGGCCACCTCGATGTCATTGAGAGCGCGCTCGGTATTTTCGACACGCTCTACGTTGTTGTTGCCCTCAATCCGGAGAAGGACGGTTTCTTCACTATCGAAGAGAGAGTTGAGATGCTTCATGCAATCAACAAATTCGGCGATCGTATGCGCGTGCACACGTGGGACGGTCTTGTGACCGATTTTGCCAGAGAGCACGACTGCTCCGTGCTTGTGCGCGGGCTCAGGAACGCCGCGGAGCTTCCTTACGAATCGACGATGGCCTATATGAATCGACGGCTCGACCCAAAGATCAAGACGGTGTTTTTCCTGTACGATGCGAAACACGTTGATATCAGCTCGAGCCTTGTGCGCGACTTAGTGTCCCACAAGAGGCTCCCTGAGGGGATTGTTCCGGAGTGCGTCGCGAATGTGCTTAAAAAGGTATTAAGGGAGCGAGGACAACCCCTTTTATAAATTATCATTATGATATATGGTTATCGACTGCGAGGAAGTCTTCTTGACATTTTCTCGATTTTTGTATAATCTAGGCGTGCGATTGTCATGCCGATACTGAAAAATGACGAGGTTCTACCATGGCTGTACCTAAATTCAGGACGTCCAAAGCGAGGACGAGAAGGCGCCGTTCAATCAACATGAAGCTAACCGCTCCGACTGTCGTGCATTGCGGCAATTGCGGCAATCCAGTTATGCTGCACAGGGTTTGCCCGAAATGCGGTTTCTACAGGGGTCGTCAGGTAATCACCCCTGAATCCAAATAAGGAGTCTTCCTATGGACGAGCTTTTTGAGAAAGTAAAGAAAATTATAGCCGAGAAGCTTGAAGTAGACGAAAGCAAGATCACGATGGACGCCAGTTTCCGCCAGGATCTCGGCGCGGACTCGCTCGATACTTACGAGCTTGTGTACGGCATCGAAGAAGAGCTTGGCATTCAAATTCCAGACGAAAAGGCGAATGAATTTGAGACTGTCAAGGACGCCTACGAGTTTATCAAAACCCAAGTTAAATAGAACGGCACAGGGCGTGAAGAACACGGGGACCCCGCGTACGAACGGGTCAGATGTGGTGTCTTCGCGCCTTATCTTTCTTCAACGTTTTCAGCAAAGAACAGGCATTTCTTTCAAAGATGCTTCTCTTCTCGATACTGCTTTTACCCATCGTTCCTATATCAATGAAGCGCACACGCCCAGCGACGATAATGAACGGCTTGAATTTCTTGGCGACAGTGTCCTTGGCCTCTGCGTCGCACACATTCTCTATGAACGCTTCCGAGATAGCCGAGAGGGAGACCTAGCCCGCCTAAAAAGCGCGTTGGTGTCCGAAACTACGCTCGCACGCATCGCGCAAAAACTTGAAATCGGCGAGTTGCTCCACCTCGGCAAAGGCGAAGAGATGAGTGGAGGCAGAGAAAAAAACGCTATTCTTGCCGATACCCTGGAAGCGCTCCTTGGCGCCTACTATCTCGACAGCGGCATCAAGGCTGTTTCAGCACTCATACAGAGATTGCTGAGCGATACAATCAATGCGCTCTCATCGACCTCTGGCAAAGACTTCAAATCGATCATGCAGGAGTATGCGCAAAAGCGTGGGCATGCCCTGCCTGTGTACGCCATCGCGAAATCAGAAGGCCCAGAACACGCGAGGCTTTTCTATGTGAGCTGCATCATTGCCAGCACTACCATTGGCCCGCTCTCGGGCCGGACCAAAAAAGAAGCCGAACAGCGGGTAGCCAAAAAGGCATTTGAGTTGTTCCGAGAGAAGAGCGAGGAAGATAGAGTGTTTCTGGATGCGATCGCGGGAAAATCTAATTCTTTAAACGATCCAGACTGAAATAGTGTGCGTGTGCGAGTTTAAGCAGCGACTCTCTAGTATTGAGGCTTGGATCGTCGAGCACGGCATCAAGCAGTTCTGAGAGGAGCGCGCCCATTTCTTTGTTACGCGGTACGCCGATAGCGGCTAAATCTTCTCCGTTCACCGCGAGGTCTTTCAGGGAGAATGCTTGCTTTTCTTCGATCATCGAAGCGATTCTTGAGCGGAATTCCTCGAGAAGCGGCCAAGAATGGGGGCCACCGGTTGTGGCGATTGTATCCGCGAGCCTGAGCTCGAAAAGATCAGGAATAGAATCGATTCCGACGCGCGCGACAAATCGGCGCAAAGCGCTATCGGTCCACCCAGAGTCATAGTTGAACATATGATGTCGCACAAGGTGACATACCGCATCGATGATCGCGTTCGGATATTTCAAACGCGTGAGCGTGTCGCGCGCGATGTTCGAGGATTCAAACTCATGTTTATAGAATGAGATATCGCCCTGATCGTCGGACATGCACGCTGGTTTGCCGATATCATGAAAAAGCGCGGCGAGCCTCACCACGAGGAGTCGCTCTTCAGGCAGCCCATCGGCGATCACCGCGTCGACCGTATCAAAAAGATGGCTAAGCACATCTTTTTCTCCATGCATCGGCTGAGAAACGCCCTGACACGCGCGCAGCTCAGGAATGATCGCGTCTGCCATGGTGGTACTTACTAGCAGTTCAAGCCCAACCGAAGGGCGCCGCGAGAGCAAAATCTTAGAAAATTCATCTCGAACTCGTTCAGCTGAAATTTTTAAGAGCGAGGCGCTGAATTCAGTGGCCGCGCGTAATGTGGCAGCGTCGATCGAGAATTGAAGTTGTGCGGAGAAGCGAATGGCGCGTATCGCACGGAGGGCGTCTTCGCGAAAGCGTTCTTGAGGTTCTCCGACTGCTTTGATAAGCTTGCGCGCAAGATCTTTTTTCCCCTCAAAAGGATCGACAAACGCTTCAGTCGCGAGATCTATCGCCATCGCGTTGCTCGTAAAATCTCTTCGAGAGAGATCCATGACGATATCTCCCACAAATTTGACCGAATCTGGGTGCCTGCTGTCGGAGTACGCGCCTTCGGTCCTGAATGTGGTTATCTCGACTTTGTACGCCCGGGATCGCGGAATGACTGTGATGGTACCGTGCTGTATGCCGGTAGGAATCGCATAGGGGAAAATCTCCATGCACCTCCATGGAGGCGCGTCGGTCGCGATATCGAAGTCGGTCACCTTTCGATGTAAAAAAGCGTCGCGAACCGCTCCGCCTACCAGGTAGGCTTCATGGCCATTCTTTATGAGTTTTTCCGCTATCTTGCGAAATTCAGCGTCGGTTCCGGGTATTTTCATGCTCGAAATGGAAGTGTATCTTAAGGGTCAACATTCTGTCTATGAGAGCCTGAGGAGGCGCAAATGGAAGCCTTAATCGTTACGGGCGGAGAGAGCCCCCCTCACCAGTACTTACGAACTCTCTCGAAAAATGCTCACCTAATCATCGCCGCGGATTCAGGGCTCGAAGTGTGTATCGGTGCTGAGATCGAGCCAGATCTTGTAGTTGGCGATTTTGACAGCGTGGAACGACAGCTTCTCTCCACAATCGCACGAAAAAAAATTATCGAGTACCCTGAAGATAAGGACTATACTGACACGGAGCTTGCCATCGCGACAGCGCGAGAGCAGGGCGCGGACTACATTGTGATCGCGGGCGGCGGAGCGGGGCGGCTCGATCACCTGCTCGCGCTTAGGGCTCTTTTTAATCGAACCCGGCATATCGACGAGTGGCACACCGCCCGCGAAACCGTAATATACCTTGCCGGTCGAGGAATCGCCGAATTCACAATTGAAGAGAATGCGCTCGTCTCGGTATTTCCAGTCGCGGAGGGCGCGTCGGGCATGCGCTCCGAAGGCCTGAAATGGCCTCTCGACGGGCTAGTATGGTCACGTGGAGAGTATGGAGTGAGCAACCGGAGCGTAGCGAGCCGCGTAAGTATCGCTTCAGGGGAGGAACCGATTCTTATCGTGCTGCCTCTGGGGACCTCAGTCGTGCGAAGTGCCACCTGTTAATTCGCTAAATATTCCCCTGAGCTGGGAGAGCGTGTCCTTCGGATCCTGCACAAGCACGCGCGACCCTCCGATAAGCTCAGCGATACCGATTTCTCGCGGATATCGGGGTATGATGTGCAGGTGAAGGTGCTCAATGCTCGCCCCCGCGGACAAACCCATGTTATAGCCGATATTGTAAGCTGAGGGCTTTCCGTATCGATCGAGCGCGTCGAGGCACAGAGGGAGAAGCTGGTCAATCTCGGCTTTTTCTTTATCGGTGTACGCTCTTATGTCGGTGATATGTCGCTTTGGGAAAATGAGTAGATGGCCTGGATTGTAGGGATAGAGATTGATGGAGACGATAAAGTGATCACTTTCGTGAACGATGAGCTTATCGACCTCTGGGGAATTGTCCTTCACAAGGCATAGAATGCAGCCAGAAGGCCTCTTTCCTTTAAGATAGGCTATTTTATTGAAACTGAAGAGATATTCCATTCTGTGAATCATGATATACTGGAGCGATGGAAAGCGAAAGCATCGTCAAAGAGAAATCTTCGTTCGTGGAAAAATTCGAACGCTTTCAAAATATCGCTGAAATATCAATTTTCATTGGTTGGCTCACAGCGACAGTACTCATGCTGCTGTTCGGCTCGGGAATGTATCGGATCTTTTTTGAAATCGCATCAATTGGGCTTCTTGGAATCAGCCTCTTCAATATCATCACGGCGATCGGTTTCTCGGCTTCTAAGCAGGGGCGATTCTCCACAGTCAGCCTTATTGTCAGAATAGCTTTAGGGATACTCGCCATGCTAGGTCTCGCCTTTAGTCTCTTCGCGCAAGGAATTAAAATTCAGTGAAGCGTACAGGCTGACACCATTCGATTATTTTTGCGAATATTGCATCGAAACAACTTGAAATGTATAGTATTGCAACACTTATAGGGACTTTGCGCTGCACGGAGGGAAAAAATATGTCTGTCAGAGTACGATACGCCCCGTCGCCCACGGGAAATCAGCATATTGGTGGAGTGAGAACCGCGCTTATAAACTATCTCTTTGCGAAGTCGCAAGGAGGGCAATTCATTCTTCGGCTTGAGGATACCGATCGCGCGCGCTACGCTCCCGAATATGTCCAGAATCTTTACGATACCTTCAAATGGCTCGGTTTTTACTGGGACGAAGGCCCTGATGTCGGAGGGCCGTCGGCGCCGTACGTTCAATCTGAACGATTTGATCTCTACAAAAAGTACGCTGAGGATCTCGTGAGGATGGACAAAGCGTACTATTGCTTCTGCGATTCGGAGCGCATCGAGAAACTCCGCCAAGCGCAGATCGCCGAGAAGAAAGATGAGATTGGCTATGACCGCCACTGCCGCAATCTGTCGGCTGAGGAGCGGGCGCGCAAGCTCGCCGAGGGGAAAGGATATGTGATTCGCCTTAAAATTCCCCTCGATGGCGTGACGCGCTTCCGCGATCACCTTCTTGGCGAGATCGAGTGGAAGAATGAGGACATCAGCCCAGATCCGATTCTTCTCAAGTCAGATGGTTTTCCAACCTATCACTTGGCGAACGTGATCGACGACCATCTCATGGGCATTACGCACGTCATGCGCGCGCAGGAGTGGATTCCTTCCGCGCCGCTCCACAAAATAATGTACGACGCATTCGGATGGGATATGCCGGAGCTCTGCCACCTCCCTATGGTGCTCGGCCAAGATGGTCACAAACTCTCGAAGCGCCACGGAGCCACTGCCGTCAACGAGTTCAGAAAAGCTGGATACCTGCCCGAGGCGCTCATCAACTATATCGCGCTTCTCGGTTGCTCGTATGAAGACGGTCGGGATATCTACAGTCTCGACGAGCTCGTCTCTCTCTTCAAGCTTGAAAAATTGAACAAATCGCCTGCGGTGTTCGATTACCAGAAACTCGAGTGGTTCAATGGCCAGTATATCCGTCAGATGAGCGATGCCCAATTGGCGTCTTTGCTGCGATCATATCTCGTCGACGCGGGATTGCGGCCGCAGAATGACCCTCGGTCCGACAATATGGAGCTCGCCGCGATGCCACTCGTCAAGGAACGACTCAAATTCTTGTGCGACGCGCCCTCCATTATGGCTTATCTCTACAAACGACTCGAGATGCCCGCTATTGAAACCTATATCCCGAAAAAGGCCGACGCGGCTACCGCAGCCGCTCTCCTCGGAGAGTGCGCAACGCTTCTTGAGCAGTATGGTCTCGAGGATATCCCCTCGATTGAGGATCGATTCCGCGCCCGCGCAGTTGAAATGGGCAAGAAGCTCGGCGACCTCCTTATGCCCCTCCGCGTTGCGATCACCTATACGAAAGTGAGCCCGCCACTTTTCGAATCAATGAAAATTCTCGGTCTCGACGAAAGCCTCGGGCGGATCGATGCCGCGATTCGCCACCTAAAGGGAGCTTGACCCTGCTATTCATTGCGGGCAATATTCTGCGTACCGCGCCTCTGAAGCGCGGCAAGGAGAAAAAATATGTCTGATTCAAGCGATAAAACCGAGTATCTCGATTTTATCCGCGAAGCCGTTGCTGAGGATCTGCGCAATGGGCGTTTCTCACAAGTGCGCACAAGGTTTCCACCTGAACCAAATGGATGGCTCCACATTGGTCACGCAAAGGCGCTCTTTGTTGATTTTGGAATCGCGCAGGACTTTGGCGGTGTTTGCAATCTCCGTTTCGATGACACCAATCCAGAAAAAGAGGATATGGAGTACGTTGAAGCGATCCAGAAGGACATCAAATGGCTCGGGTTCGATTGGGGAGACCGTCTCTTTTTTGCCTCAGACTACTACGAAATGCTCTACAATCTCGCGCAGAAGCTCATCCGCAAGGGCTTGGCGTATGTCGACGACCTCGATGACGAGCAGATAAAGGAATATCGTGGCACCAACGTGCCCGACAAGAACAATATCACCTTCACGCCACCTGGCAAGAACAGCCCATACCGCGACAGGCCTGTAGAGGAGAACCTCGATCTCTTCGCGAGGATGCGCGCGGGCGAGTTCCCTGATGGAGCGAAGACGCTGCGCGCGAAGATCGACATGGCGCACCCGAACCTCCTCATGCGTGATCCAGTGATGTACCGCATTCGCCGCGTTCCTCACTACAGGACTGGCACCACATGGTGCATTTATCCTATGTACGACTTTGCGCATCCACTCTCTGACGCGTCCGAGGGAATCACACATTCGCTGTGTTCGCTGGAGTACGAGATCCACCGG
>JAKALZ010000237.1 GCA_021813065.1 bacterium | reverse complement strand
CGCCGAATTTGACGGTCTTCGGTGCCGCTGGTCCGCACGCGACGATGAGCGCGGCAATCCCGATGGTGAGCAGCACGATTCCTACTGCTTTCTTCATGAGTTCCTCCTGTTATGTCCATTTCAATTATTGATAGGACTTTTTAAATGGTAGAACGCAAGCGGCAATCTGTCAAATGTATTTTATAATATTTGCACGGTTTAGCTTAAATCTTTGAAGCGAATTCAGTGAGCGAAGGGCATGCTACGCGCGCTTCAATGAGCGCTTCATCACGCGATGGCCACGCGCATTCTCGCGTCGGGCGCTCCGAGTTGCATCGTTCCAGCGGGCGTGGTTTAATGATCGTTTGTGCGTACGCTTCGCTCATGGAGACCATCGAATGGAACGCTATGATGTCATTATCGTCGGCACGGGACCCGCGGGCCTCGGTACTGCCTTTGACCTGCTCGAAAAGAGACCCTCGCTAAAAATACTTCTTATGGATGCGCTCCAGACCTCGTCGGGAGGCTTGCGGAACGACTGCAAGATGAATTTTACGTGGCCGATCGGCTTTCCCTTCGAGTGCTGGGATGAGAGGCTTGGCAACTTCTACCTCGAGCGCGTCGAAACATTTCTCAAACCGAGGATCATGGAGAAACGCAACATCAACATCTATGGGCAGCGAGCCGAGAAGATCGGCGTAACCCTCCTCGATGTGCGCCAATCGCACCTCGGCACCGACGGAGGCCTCGAGCTCATCCACCAGCTCATCGCGCGGCTTTCGGAGCTCGGCGCGGAGATCAGCCTCGGCGAAGAGATGACTGCCGCGGACGCGTCGAAGAAAGTACTCTTCACCACAAAGCGCGAAATCGCCTATGATTCCCTTCTCGTGGCGCCAGGTCGGAGCGGTTTCGCTTTTCTCCAGCGCCTCATGGAAGAGCTCGGCGTACAGTACCACGACAATGTCGTTGACATCGGCATCCGCGTTGAGACACGCGAGGAGCACTACCCTATCGTCCGCGACTATTACGACCCTAAATTTCTGTTCCCGAAAAAAACGCGGACATTCTGCACGAACTCCCGCTCGGCACACGTAGTGCAAGAGCGCTACGGCAACGAGCAGGAAGGTTTTTGGTACTCGGTGAATGGACACGCGTGGTCGGAGCAGAGGGCGGCAAACGGGCTCGTCAACTTCGCCATTCTGAAGACCGTCACTCTCACACAACCGCTCGCGTCGGGCCAAAAGTACGCCCAGATGCTCGGCCGCCTCGCCTGCCTTCTTGGCGGCGGTCGCCCCATCATGCAACGCATTGGCGACTTTCGCCTCGGCAAGCGATCCTTCGCGGATTCCTTTACGGGCGACCTCTACGATTTCCAGCCGACGCTCGCTTCGTGCACGCCTGGAGATCTCAGTCTCTGCGTGCCTGCCAAAACCATGCGCGCGATCTGGAACGCGCTCAAGCTCCTCGACACGGTGGTACCCGGCGTGATGCACCCGTCGACTATCATGTACTACCCCGAGATCAAGCTCTACGCGAACCGGCCGGCCTTCATCGACGACCACTTTCAGGTGCTGCCGGGCGTGTATTTTGCCGGCGACGGCGCAGGCACAAGCCGGGGCATCACCGCGGCCTGGGCTTCCGGGCTCCGCGTTGCGGATGGCATACTCGAATCGCGGTAAGCGCGGCGCACGCATGCGCGCACACAAAAAGGAACGATACTACAATGAAAGAACGAGCGAGCATTCTAAAAAAAGCGAGCTGGATCGCCTTATTTGGGAATACCATACTCGCCGCTTCGAAAATTCTGGTTGGATTGGTCGCGGGCAGTCTCGCCGTGCTCTCGGACGGCATCGACTCAGCGACCGATGTCCTTATCGCCGCGATGACGCTCTTCGCCTCGCGGATCTCCTCGAAGCCTGGCGACCGCGAGCACCCCTATGGGCACGGACGCATTGAGACTGTGGCGACTGCCATCATCTCTTTCGTGCTCTTTTTCGCGGGAGCGCAGATACTCGTAAAAGCGCTCGGCGGACTCTTCTCCTCCGTCCCCGAGAAAATGCCGTCCATCATGGCGATCTGGGTCACGATTCTCTCCATCTGCGGCAAACTCGCCCTCTCGTGGAGCCAGTTCCACTACGGAAAAAAGAGCGGATCATCGATGCTGATCGCGAACGGCAAGAACATGCGCGGCGATGTCGTCACCTCGACCGCCGTGCTTCTCGGCCTCGGTCTCGCCTACATAACGGGAATCGCGGTGATGGACAAAATTCTCGCCGCCCTCGTCGCGCTCTGGATATTGAAAAATGCCGTCGAAATATTTATGGAAGCGAACACGGAGCTCATGGACGGCACGGACAACCGCGAACCGTACCGCGAGATTTTCTCCGCGATCTCGAAAGTCCCCTCGGTCGACAATCCTCACCGCGTACGGCTGCGGCGCATAGGCTCGATGCTCGTCGTCGATCTCGACATCGAAGTCGCGCCGGACATGACGGTCGCCGCCTCGCACGACATCGCGCTTCAGGTCGAAAATTCAATCAAGGAATCGCTGCCAGACGTGTACGACGTGATTGTCCACATCGAACCTTTCGGCAATGTCGAGAAAGAAGAAAAGTATGGCCTTACGGAGCGCGACCTGCGACATTGAGGCGCGCTGAACACAGTGTGACGAACCTTGCAGATGGAATCCAAGGGGAGGCTGTCGGCTCCGCCCCTTTGGAGCGAAGATTGCGCGGCCCGTAACATCGGTTACATCCACGATCCCCTTCCAGCAATTATACTTAGGGTGGAGGAAGGGAAAATGAGCGAATATTTGACGATCGATGCCGAAAAACAGGAAAAACTGAAAAAAATCATACTCAAGCTCCATGGCGGCGCCTCCGTTGCTGAAGTGAAGAAGGATTTCGGCGCCCTCATTCAAGATGTAAGCGCGGCAGAGGTCGCAGAGATGGAGCAGGCGCTCATCGACAATGGCATGCCCGTCGAAGAGATCCAGCATCTCTGTGAAGTGCACGTCGAAGTTTTCAAAGCCTCGCTGGACAAAGAAAAAATCTCGAGCAAGGTCGACGGACACCCCGTGCAGACCATGCTTGAAGAGAACAAGCTGGCGCGCACCAAGGTCCGCGCCCTCAAGAAAACCGTGCTCGCATGGCGCTTTGCGGGCGGATCGCGGGATAAGGTGCTGGCTGCCCTCGACGATCTTTCTAAAATTCTCATACACTACACGCGTAAGGAAAACCAGCTCTTCCCGTATCTTGAGAAAATGGATTTCACCGGACCTTCGCGCGTCATGTGGGGCAAACACGACGAAATTCGTGCACTCTTCAAGGAGGCGCGCACGAAGGTCGAGCGCAAGGACAAGTCGGCAATCGGAAGCCTGCACCCTCTCGTCGGCAAGATCGGTCGAATGATCTTCATGGAAGAGCATATTCTGATTCCCGAGGCGCTGCGGCGCCTCAGCGACGAAGACTGGGCGCGGATCCGGATCGGCGAGGACGCGATCGGCTTCTCGTGGCTGCGCCCGGGCGCGATGTACGACCCGCACCTTGTGCTGGCCGGCGCGGTGCGTATGGCGACGAAGCCTCCAATCGCGGGGAAAAGCGCGATGGCCCCGGCCCCAGAAGCGGCGCCCATTGTCATCGCGGATTCAGGCGCGGCGACAGAAACAGCCGCCGAAGCCCTCATCGAGCTCGCGACCGGCCTTGCCGACCCGGCCCTGGACACGCTGCTCGACCAGATGGCCGTCACCCCGGACCGCGCCGCGGTGGCTGCCGACCTCGACCGCGTGGCGGCCCTGGTGCGCGGCGCGCACGTCGTGGCACCCCTGGCCCGCCAGCCCAGCGTGACCG
>JAKALZ010000236.1 GCA_021813065.1 bacterium | reverse complement strand
GTCCCGCTTCCCAAGGAGGCGCGGATCGCCTCATCCTCTTTGAAGGTGAGGGAAGAGCTGGGATCGCGTTCAACTTTTTTCGCGTGCAGAATCACAAAAGTCGTGACCATCCCGTACACCACGGCAAAAAAAATGATTCTCAGCCATGCGCCTGAAAATAGCGGCAGATCAGCGATTCTCTGGGCGACCGCGATGGTGAAGGGATTCGTCACCGCCGAGGCGAAACCGAAGGCGAGGGGCAAGAGGCTCAAGCCAAGGCCGGTCAGCGAATCCCATCCGAGCGAAATCGCGAGCGGCACGATGAAGATGATCATCGGAACCATACCCTCGTAGACACCGATGAAGCTTGAAATGGCCATAAAGAAGAGCACGAGGAGCGCGATGAGCGTGTACTTGCGTTTCGCGAAGCGCCGCACGAGGAGGTGAATGAGTTCCTCCATAACGCCGGCTCCCTCCAGAATCGATATCGAACCTCCCACACAAAAAATGAAGATGATGATCGTGATGAGGGTCACGTTGTCCTGCGTGAAAAGAATCTCGATGGGCGCCGTCAGCCAGCGCCATACGGGGTAGTTGGGTTTCGCGACTGTGTGGTACGTCCCATTGACAACGAGGGTTTTCCCGTCTTGGACGACGCGCTGATATTCTCCAGAAGGAAGAACCGCTGTCAAAATACCCGAAACCAGCATGAGAATAAGAATAATTCCCGCAGAAAGGAGGAAAGCTTTCTTGCCAATTTTGATCGCGCTCTGCGGCGATGCTGCTGTCTGCGTAGGTGCCTTGGGCATGTGCCCCCCTTTGCGCCGCGGAACGGCGAATCTATGGACGATGATGACGCTATCGCGCTATTCGGCTATTCTCCAATATTAGCCCGCAGGCTGTCTAGAAACTTTTTCATCTCTTCATAGTCTTTTTGGCGGATTATATGCGTGAGATAGGCGAGTTTCGAGTTGATGAGTTCGAGCTGGCGAATGGTATAGGGATTGAACATGATCTCGGTGAGGAGTCTGTCATCCTCAGAGAGAAGGCCCTTCGCGACACTCAAATGGCGCTTAAAGTTCGTTCCTGGGGCATGCTGCTTCTTCATGCAGGCCGCGAACACCATCGATGAAGCAAAAGGCGTCGCGAGCGAGTATGCGACAGTCTTATCGTGCTCCTCGAAGCTGTATTCGAAGATGCGGATGTTGAGGCCCGAATAGAATTCGCGAAAGAACGCGATTCCCTCGGGGCTCGATTCTGAGATGATAATGGCGCTCTCTTCGCGCAGGTCGCGAATGTTGGCGAGTGTGGGGCCGAACATGGGGTGACTGGAGACAAAAGGTCGGCCAGAAGCTTGGTAATACTCTTTAAAGCCTGTTTTCACGCTCGCGATATCGCTGATCGCGCAGGTTTCGGGTACGTAGGGAAGCACCTTATCGAAGGCATCGAGGGTGTAGCCGAGTGGCACGCAGTTGATGCAGAGCTCAGGCTTGAAGTCGCGGAATTCCTCGATGGCGAGGGCACGGTGCACCTTAATGAAATATTTCAGCTTCGACAGATCACTATCGTACACCATGACATCGTGGTGCCAGCAGAGCTCTTCGGTGAGCCAGGCGCCCATTCTGCCGGCGCCGAGAATCGCGATTTTCATTCTTCTACCCTCGTTTCATGATAGCAGCCAAGAATCTTGAAATCTTCAGCGATGGGGGCGACCTTAGCCAGCGCGCGTTGTACTGGCTCGGAAGAGAGGACTCCTTCGAAATCAATAAAAATCGCGTATTTCCCTGGCGTATCGGGCACGGATTCGATGCGCGTCAGGTTGATCTTCTGGTCAGCGAACACCCGTAGCACCGAGAAAAGCGAGCCAGCTTTGTTGCCTGCGGTGAATACAGCGGAGCACTTGTCGCCATCGACGCCATTTTCTTGCGTTGAGATGATGAAGAAGCGCGTGCGGTTGTGCGGGGCATCCTGAATATCTTCTTTAATAGTCTCGAGACCGTAGAGGTCAGCCGCGAATTTGCTGGCTACCGCGGCGACTCCTTTGGGACGGTTTTCGGCCAAGGCCTTGGCGGCGCCGGCGGTGTCGTAGAAGGGCTCGGGGTCGAGGTGGTTGCGGTGCAAAAAGTTCCGGCACTGGGCGAGAGCCTGCGTGTGTGACCAGACGGTTCTGAGCTCGCGGTGATCGGCACCTGGAATCGCGAGGAGGCAGTGGCGGATAGGCATGTCGATGGCGGCGACGATCTTGAGGTTTGTGTAGATGAGAATCGAGTTCACGGGACCCACAAGGCCTCCAAGCGTGTTCTCAACGGGTACAATGCCGAAGTTGTAAACCCCTTTCTCGACACCCTCGAAGACATCGGAGAATTCGCGGCAGGGAATAGCCGCGGCGCTGGGCATGAGCACGCGGAGCGCGACCTCGGAGTATGCCCCGTGCTCGCCCTGGAAGGCGACTGTCTGAAGCGCCGCTTCCTGGATTCGTCTGCTCTCTGCCATGATCTTCTCATAGATGCTTACAGAAAACTGCGGATCGAGGAGACATTGGCTCGAGCGCCGAACCTTTTCAAGCACAACGTGCTCCCGTGCGGGATCGAGCGTCGATGTCTTGAAACTGCGCGTAAGCATGGCCTTTTCCATTCGCTCGTTCAAGAGCGACACGATCTTCGCGTCGATGCGGTCTATATCTGTTCGAATATCGTCGAGATTCATGACTTCCTCCATGAAATAGCGGATTTCCAAGGCTTTTCAGCGCGCGCGATAAGGGCGAGATCGGCAAGCGCGCAGGCCATCGCCGCCTCAAGCACTACCGCGCTCCGCAGTGCGATACAGGCATCGTGGCGGCCGCCGATTTCAAGTTCCGTCATAGTGCCGCTCGAAAAATCGAAGGTGCGTTGAGGGCGCGCGATGGAAGAGGCGGGTTTAACGGCGATCCTCACGACAATCTCGTTGCCGTTCGTGATGCCGCCATTGATGCCGCCCGCGCCATTCTTCGAGGTAGTTCCATGCTCATCGACAAAGGGATCGTTGTGCTCGGAGCCAGACATGCGCGCAGCGGCGAAGCCATCGCCAAACTCGACGCCGCGCACCGCGGGCACCGCGAAAAGAGAGTGTCCGATGACGCTTTCCGCAGCGTCGAAGAAGGGCTCGCCCCATCCGACTTCCACGCCCGAAACCCGTATCTCGACGATCGCGCCGATAGAGTCGCAACGGGCCTTCGCCTCGCGGACCGCACCCTCGACATCGCGCGAGCCCCCCGCCTCGGTGATCGCTGTGGTGAATCGAACTGCGCCGAAGTGTTCAAGAACCTTTTTTGCGATCACCCCTGCCGCGACGAATCCGATCGTGACGCGTCCCGAAAAGTGGCCGGATCCGCGCGGATCTTGCCAGCCGTGGTACTTCATGGTTCCCGTAAAGTCGGCGTGCCCGGGGCGAGGGACCGCGGAGAAATCAACATAATCTTCTGATTTTATATTCTCGTTGAGGAACTCGATATGGATGGGCGATCCTGTACTGTGTCCACGATATACTCCGGAAAGGAGCACGGGAGTATCGGATTCTCTGCGCGGTGTAGTGCCCTCGGCGCCCGATTTTCTCCGCGTGAGATCGGCAAGAAAATCCTCCGCCGCGATCGGAATGCCTGCGGGACAGCCTTCGATTATGGCGCCGACCGCCTGTCCATGCGACTCTCCATAGAGCGAAACGCGGAAGACGCGACCAGTGCTATTCATGCGTTTTCTCCTTGTTCTGAGACCCCGAAACTCAAAAAGCCTTCCAGTTCCCGGAACGATACAGGTTCAATCCGGACATCGCCAATACCATGGGGTATCGCAAAATGAATCGCGTTGCCTCGCCTCTTCTTGTCGG
>JAKALZ010000235.1 GCA_021813065.1 bacterium | reverse complement strand
AGAGCGGCAAGAGCCCCTCAGGGCAGAGAAAGTTGACGATTCTATCGCCGCGCGCGGTGTCGTGCGCGTGGAGAAAGAGACCAGAGTGACGCTCGTTTCGTTCAGCCATGGTTTACTTGTCGTCCACAATCCACCAATGAAAGCCATCGGAGGAGCCGGAACCGTGGCCCGATCGTCGCGCCTGGATTCGCTCGCGCTCCCTCCTCTTGTAGCCTCGCGCCCAGAGGTAGGCGACTACGAACCCTCCAATGTGGGCGTAATAGGCGGTGCCTCCGCTCTGAATGCTTGTGAGGCCCGCGAGGCCACCGAGCACCTGCAGCGCAAACCAAAAACCAATCACGATCCACGCGGAGAGCGCGGTTGGTATGAAGTAGAAGAGAAGCACGAGAACCCTGTTGCCGGGAAAGAGGGCCAAGTAGGCGGCAAGCACGCCGGATATGGCCGCCGAGGCGCCCACGAGCGGCGTCTGGAGTGCCGCTCCTCCGGCCATGGCCGCCGCGAAAATCTGGACGAGCATGCCGAGTGTCCCCGATATCAAATAGAGAAGCGTATAGCGCAGCTTCCCGATGCGCAGCTCGACATTGTCGCCGAATACCGCGAGGAACAGCATGTTGCCGATGATGTGCATGAAGCCCGCGTGCGTAAACTGGCTCGTGATGAGCGTGAAGAGCCTTTGGCCAGAGAGGATGTAGGAAGGAATCGCCGCGAGCGCCACCGTCGCGTAGTCATTTAGCGCAAACCGCTGAATAAACACGAATACAATGACATTGAGCCCTATGAGTATCCAGTTAACCACGGCTTTGCCGCGGCCTTGCGTGTTGTCATCGCCTATGGGGATCATTCTGTGCTCCATTGTACAGTTTCATTCAATAAAAAATAGCATAGCTCTGTCGGCGCGGCTAGTTTCGGCGTTAACGCGTTTCGGCTTGTTCCGCGACGGCGATCCGTGGTACTACAGTAATCAAATGATACGAGCGCTTCTCTTTGACCTTGACAACACTCTTTACTCCGAAGCGACGGGGATTGAGACCGGAGTCGCGCAGCGCATGAATCAATTTGTGGCTGAGTTTCTTGGCATGGAAATTCCCGGTGCCATGAAATACCGGCGAGAGCACGCGAAACCCTATGGGACCACCCTCGAGTGGCTCATGCGCGAGAAGGGCTTCACTGAGCCTGAGCGCTACTTCAGCTTCATTCACCCAAAAGGCGAGGAGAACTGTCTCGAACCCGACCACGTTCTTCGCCTCATGCTTAATGAAATACCGCTGCCCAAGGCCGTCCTCACCAACGCGCCCATGGACCACGCTCGCCGCATTCTTGAAAAACTCGACATTATCGATTGCTTTGACGGAGTCTACGATATCTGGTTCAACAATCTTCTGGGTAAACCCGACCGCGACGCCTACCTTCGAGTGCTCAGAAGCGCCGGTTTTTCACTTGAGGATACGCTCTTCATCGACGATCTTCCCAAGTACGTCAAAGGCTACATCGATCTCGGAGGCCAAGCGATACTCAAAGACGAAATGAATCGCTTTCCTGATCTTCCATGCAGGCGTATCACAACGATCTATGAGCTTGGCGCCGTGCTCGGCGAGATGGGTGTCAGCGCCTAGAGCGCAGATTCGCTCAGTAACCTACCGCGCGTTTTTCTTAGCGAAGATCAGCGATATGAGGGTGACAGCGTAGGGCAGGGCCAAAACGAGAAGCGGCGGTATCGTTGAGAATCCCTGAATATAGTTGGAAAGACTCTCGGCCAGAGCGAAGAGCAAGCACGAGGCGGCGATCCAGAGTGGTTTGCGCTGGCCCAAGTAGATCGCGACGAGCGCGACCCATCCCCGACCCGATACTATATTTGGCACAAATGCCGAGATCGAAAGACCCAGCGCGTATCCTCCAAGACCGCTTCCGATGCCCGACCAGACAAGGGCAGCCCTCCGCGAACTGTCGGGAGAGAACCCGAGCGCCGCTACGGCCGCCGCGTTCATACCTGTTGCCCGTATCCTCGTTCCATGGCGAGTTGTTCGAACGATGAACGCTACCGCGAGGGCCCAAAGCCACGAGCTCATCGTGAACCATGACTGTGCGAAGATGATCGGGCCAATCAGAGGAATTGCTTGAAGAATATGCGGAAATACAACCTGAGGCGAGGCTAATGAAAATGCGACCACCGCCTTCGTGTGGTACCACCACTGTGAGAGCACTGCCGTGATGCCGCCTGAGAGCAAATTCATCGCGAGCCCCACGATGAAGAGATTCGCTCTCAGCCGAATCGTCATCGCGCCCATGAGCAGCGCTCCGAGCACCGCCGCGCCGACCGCGGCCAGCGCGCCGATCACAAGACTTCCCGATAGCCCCGCTGCCGCCATACCGAAGAAAGCCCCGATGCCCATGAGGCCCTCGAGCGCGATGTTCAGCATGCCTGAAAGCTCGGAAAAGAGACCGCCCATCGAGGCGAAAAGCAGGGGTGTGGCGGCCGCTACAGTGTACTTCAGAATATCGATCAGCATCGAAGACGACGCGCTCATGCGTTCCTCCGGCGCCGGAAGCGGGGCAAGGCCTGCGCGGTGATAAAGAAGAGAGTGACAGCTTGGAGAATCGAGATAATCTCCGAGGGAATCCCCGAGCCGATCATGACCTGATTCGAGCCCGAGCCCAAGAAGGCCACAAAGAGGGCAGCCGGCACAATGCCAAGTTCGCTTCCTTGAGCGAGCAGCGCCACAGAAATCGCGCTCCAGCCGATACCGCTCGAGAATCCGCGCATTACGCGCCCCTGAGAACCGATCACGAGAAGAGCCCCCGCGAGTCCATAGAGACCGCCAGAGATTGCCATCGCGCCGATACTGTAGCGCGTAAACGGGATACCGCAGTAGCGGGCGAACTCTTCATTTTCGCCGCAGATTTTGAGTTCGAAGCCGAACCGCGTGCGCTCAGCGGCTACCGCTATTCCTACCACGAGCGCGAGAGCGAGGAACGCCGACACATCGAGCTTGGATGGGGCAAGAATTTTAGGGAGGAGCAGCCGGGCGGCGATCTGCCGTGTTGTCTGGAAATTGCTCGCGGGGTCTTGGAGCGGCCCTGTGATAAAAAAATCGATCACATTCATCACGATCGCGGAGAGGAGAAAAGAAGAGATCATCTCGGAGACACCGCGATACGCTTTGAGCGCGCCAGAAATCGCGGCGATGAAAGCGCCGACGAGGGCACCCGCAATCGATACCATGATCCACAGCGCCAGAGGGTTCGTGCCCGAGCCGAGTCGTAGCGCGAGAATACCCGCGACAAGCGCGCCGCTGTAGAGTTGTCCCTCGCCTCCAAGGTTGAAATTCTTTGACCTGAAAGCGATGAGTACTCCGAGACCAGCAATCGTGAGCGGCACCGCGTCCGCGAGAAAATTTCCGAAAAAGTAGCGATTTGAGAAGGGTGCTATGAAAAATTGCGCCAACGCGCCCCAAAAATCCGCGCTGAAGATCGCGAGCACCGCGCAGGTGAGCGCAAGAGAAACGCCGACCGCGAGCGCAAGCCGCGTGGAGCTTCTTAGAGAAGGTTCGGGATTCATTGCTCGCTCCGCGTACCGAGCAGGTATTCTCCCAGCGTCGCCCGGTTCATCTCCAGACTCTTCTCTTTGAAGAGCACCTGGCGACCCCGCGAGAGTATCGAAATTCGATCCGCGAGCGCGAGAATCTCATCGATATCCGAAGAAAGCAGGAGTATCGCGACCCCCGCGTCGCGCGCGGCACGGACGCGCTCGCGCGCGGATTCGGTTGCCTTGATGTCGAGGCCCCAGGTTGGCTCGCAGAGAATCAATACCTTGGGCTGAGATAGGGAAAATATCCGCGAGAT
>JAKALZ010000234.1 GCA_021813065.1 bacterium | reverse complement strand
GCTCGGGGAGCTGCCGACCATTCAGCAGCAGATCGCATCCTACATCATCGAGCATCCGCAGGACGTCGTGCGCATGTCCATCTCGCATCTCGCGATGGAGACGGGAGCGAAGAGCGAAGCTTCGATCGTGAAGTTCTATCGAACGCTTGGCTTCTCCGGATACCACGATTTTAAAGTGACCTTGGCGACGCAGATCGCGGGAAACAGCTTCCATAGGCCAGATACTGAAACCGAGATACAGGTGCACGACGACGTGGCATCGATCCGCAAAAAGATTTTTCTCTCGAGCATGCATGTGCTCGAGGAGAACAACAACACGATCGACGACGAGGTGCTGAACAAGACTGTAGACATCATGGAGCAGGCGAAGCGCGTCATCATTCTTGGGTACGGGACATCGGCGGTAGCTGCCTATGATCTCTTCGTCAAACTATCGCGTCTCGGAATCGACTGTCACTTTTCGCTGGACTCGCACGTGAATGCCCTTATCTTGGCAGACCCCCGCGAGGGAGATGTCGTGTTTGCGATATCGTACTCAGGTGAGTCGAGAGATGTAGTCCTGCAGGCTGAACAGGTTCGTGGCATCGCAAAGGTTATCGCCCTTACAGGCGAGACGGATTCGCCGCTCGCGGGTGTCGCCGACGTCTGCATTATGGTGAAATCCTTCGAAACGGCGTATCGGCTTGACGCGATGGTCTCGAGAATGGTCCAGATCACCATTATCGATATCCTCTTCACCGCTCTGGCGATCCGTGGAGGCGACGCCGCGCTGGCTCGACTCACGAGGTCGCGCCAGGGTATTTCGTTTTTGAAATTTTAATATATAAGGAAAAATCTATGAGACTATATGGGGTGATACCTCCCATGGTGACTCCATTCAAAGAGAATGGCGATGTCGATATGGAAGGCCTCGAGAAACTCGTTCATTTTTTGCGCGAGAGGGTAGACGGCCTCTTCGTCTGCGGATCGTACGGTTCAGGACCGCTGATGAATATCGACGAGAGAAAGATGGTAGCTGCCCGCGCGATTGAGTTGGCGGCAGGGAAAGTGCCCGTCATCGTCCATACGGGATCGGCGTCATCGCGTGAAGCCGCACAGCTCTCGGCGCACGCGGCGAGTATGGGGGCGGCGGCGGTGAGCGCGGTAGCCCCCTACTATTTTCATCACAATGGCGATGGGGTGCTCGCATACTATCGCGCGATACTCGATGCGGTTCCCACCGGATTCCCCGCCTATGTGTATCACAATCCACGTTTTTCCGGGTACGAGATCGACATGAAGACAATGGAACAGCTTGCGGACATAGGCATTGCTGGCGTGAAGGACGCCACCTTCGATATCGCCAAATTCTCCGCGTATAAGAGCGCCTTCGCGGCTCAAGGGTTCGATGTCGTGCTGGGTACCGAATCGATGTGGCTCTCCGCGCGCGCCCTCGGCGCCGAAGCCTTCATCCCCGGTCTTGCCAACGCTTTTCCCGAACTTTGCACTAAAATGCATCGCGAAGGAATGCATGATGATTACGCGAACTGCCGCGAGAGTCAGTTCCTCGTCAATAAAGTCCGCGAACTTATGTACCTCGCGGGTTCGACTCAGCAAGCGGTCTATGCCATGCTCTCGATCCGAGGAATTGTGCGATGCGCACCCCGGTCGCCCTTCCTTGCGGCGAGCGAAGCCGCGACTCATGCGTTGGAGCGATCTCTCGCCGACCTGGGCGTACTCTGAGCGCGCCGATGAAGTATATTGGCATAATCGACTGTGGTACGACAAATTCCCGATTCAGCATTGTCAGCGAAGATGGTAGCACACTCTCCAACATCTCCGCGAAAATAGGCGTTAAGGACACTGCGGCCTCCAGCTCAAAAGAGCCTCTTATACGAGGTCTCAGGCATCTCTTTGAAAGGGCTTTGGCTGAGGCGGGATTAAATAGATATGAACTGACGCTTGTCATGTCTTCGGGCATGATCACCTCTGAGCTCGGTCTGATGGAACTGCCTCATCAGCTAGCGCCAGTCGCGAAAAAAGATCTGGCAACGAGCCTCTACAAGCTCCCAGGAGGATCAGACCTCGGTATAGGGATCGATATGTTTTTAGTACGGGGCATAAAAAACGCAGCGGACCCGGTGCGTGGATCGCCGATATCGGCTGCAAAGCGTCTTGATTTCATGCGCGGCGAAGAGACACAGATGATCGGCTTGCTGGAGATCTACGGTGGCGGCACGGCGGCGACAGCAGTAAATCTCAGCTCTCATACGAAGTATATCTCCATAGACGAGCGCGATAGAATTCTAGGCAGTGTCACCACACTCTCAGGGCAGGTGTACGAGAGCCTTGTTACTGATTCGATCATCGCTAAATCAGTCATAGCTGGTTCGAGAGATGAGGTGATAGAAGATGAAGCGGAATTAGTCCGCGATCTACGCGAGGCTGGGCTCTTTGCGGTTGAGGCGGTGCGGGATCACGGGCTCCTTCGTAGTTTCCTCATGCCGCGTTTTATGGATACACTGATGTTCACCGACTGGCGGGTTCGAAAACGCTTTCTTGAAGCTTGCATCGTCGCCGATGATCTCAATGTTCTCAAAGCCTTTCCTGAGTTTGGCTTTAACGTCGGCGAAAGAGTCTTTTTAATAGGAATAGAAGAGCGTTGCACGCTCTTTGAGGAATTGTTGAGGCTCACCCCTGAAGGAAAGAATTTAGAAATTATGGTTATTTCAGGAGACGAGCCCGTCCGGAATTTGGCGATTAAGGGTGCATTGGCAATCGCCCGGGAGGCGGGATTTCTATAGAGACGCCTTTGACACTCGTCGACCCGCGCCCTTATATCCCGCTGAACGTCAGCCAACCCCCGATGCTACCGACGAGACTTGCCAGGCCAACAATCTCAAGAGCGGCCAAAAGAGCGAAAATTCCAGCAAGCAGATACCCGAACCGCGTTTTTGCGCTCGGTGTTTGGTTTGAGCTTCTGTTTTTCAAGGTTGGTCGCAGCGAAATGAAGCCGAAAAACAGCCATACGGCCGCTCCGATCGCGCGCGAGACGATGGGCGATTCGGTTTTCAGACGCAAAAGCGCGCCGCCCGCCTGCGCGGCGAGTGAAGATATCCTAGACACAGAACCTAAGATCATCGCAAAACCAAACCCGATCAAGAGGATGCCGGACACGATGCGCACGCTATTCCCGTGCTTTTTAAGAAATCGCAGCAGCAGAGAGAGCTTTTCGAAGAAAATCGCGCTCGCGATAAAGGGTATCGCGAAGCCAGCGGAGTACGCGATGAGTAGAAGTACCGCGCCACCCACATTGGCATTCCTCGCCGCCATGAGGAGAATTGAGGCGAGTATTGGCCCGATGCACGGCGACCATCCGGCCGCGAAGGCGAGTCCCATGAGAAAGGAGTTGACCTGTCCCCGGCCTTTGCCCGCGAATTTCTGAATAAGGCGGGCGTCGTTGCCAAGTATTTTTATGAAGTCGAAGAGCATGTTGAGGCCCAGCACGATGACCACCGCGCCCGCGATCTCTCCGAAGAGCCTCGACGCTTCTCCACCGACAAAGCTCATGCCGCCCGCGAATACCACTCCAAGAATGGTGAACGCGAGCGTAAAGCCGGCCGAGAAGATGAGGCTCGCGCTGAGCAGCTTCGATTTTTTCCGCTGGCCTGAGAGCTCCTTGACGGTGAGACCGGAGAGAAGCGACAAGTAGGCGGGCAGCAGCGGAAGCACGCAGGGAGAGACAAAGGAGACAAGGCCGGCGCTGAACGCGGCGAGCAAGCCTGGCTGGGTCATTTGCTGGCGAGTTCCTTTATTATGCTAACGAATTGAGGATTGGTGTAGTCAAAAGTCCCGATGATGCC
>JAKALZ010000233.1:1845-3848 GCA_021813065.1 bacterium | reverse complement strand
CGAGGTCGTTGGAAATTGTCTTAGCGATATGCGGATTTTTTTCAATGATGACGACATCACGGTTCTCAGCGATTAGCTCTCGAGCTATGAGCGAACCGAGGAGGCCCGCTCCCAATATGGCAATCCTCATTGAGCCCAGTATAGGAGAGGATCTCGAAGCAGGCAATGCCTAAAAGCGTCTTAGGTAAGGCCGGTAGCTCTACCTGTTGAGGATTCTCCATTTATTAGCTAGTATACTTGCAGGAAGTAAAGGATGAGTATCGACATCCGCATTGGCAAGGAAAAGCTCTTCTTTTTTCTTTATTTCATTGGGATCATGCTCGTGGGGAGTATTCTTCTCACCATGCCGTTTGCCAACCGACAGGGTAGCATGCGCTATATCGACGCTCTCTTTACGACGACAAGCGCCGTGTGCGTTACGGGTTTAAGCGTTGTCGATACGCTCTCGCTCACGCGAGCGGGGCAGGCCGTGCTCATAATTGTCATTCAGCTCGGCGGCCTCGGCATAATCGCCTTCTCAACGCTCTATCTCTTTCTGCCTCGCCGAAGAATTTCCATAGTGACGCAAGGTTTTACAGGAGACTACAGCATCCCCTCATTCGAATTCAGGTCGCGCAGCATTATAGCGCAGATCATCACCTGGACCGCGGTGTATGAACTCGCGGGAGCACTGCTGATCTGGCCGAAACTCGCCAGCAACGGCTATTCACTCTTTGATGCGCTATTTCACTCTGTTTCCGCGTTTTGCAACGCTGGATTCTCCACCCTTCTCTCGGGCATGGAGAGCTTCCGCGATGATCCGCTGATGAATGTGGTGACAATGATTCTCATTGTGGCGGGAGGTCTTGGTTTCGTGGTGCTTCAGGATGTCTGGAATGTGGTGCGGCGAAAGAAGCTGCATCTTACGTATCACTCTTCAATCGTGCTTCGCACGACTGCTGGGCTCATTCTCATAGGTGCCGTGGCTTTTTTCATCCTTGAGCGAACTCACGCGTACCAAACCATGAAAACAGAATCACAGGTCATAGCCTCGTTTTTTCAGTCGATTACCGCAAGGACCGCGGGGTTTGACACTGTACCACAATCCGCTCTCTCGAGCGCGTCACAACTTGTCACAATTGTCCTGATGTTTATTGGAGCCTCGCCCGGTTCGACGGGCGGCGGTGTAAAGACGACGACCTTCTATCTCTTGATGCTCGCCGCGATCAGGTACAGGGAGGACCAGGATGTTCTCGTCGATAGGAACAGAACGATTGTCCCAAACTCGATCATCAAGGCGGCCGCGGTCATCGTGCGTGCCGCGATAATCGTGCTCGTCGCGACAGCTATCTTGCTGATCGCCGAGAATATACACAATCATCCCGTGACCATAGAGACCGCGATGTTCGAGACAGTATCCGCGTTCGGCACGGTAGGGCTCTCCATCGGCATTACTCCGTATCTCACTGATATATCAAAGATTGTGTTGATCTGCACGATGTTCATGGGAAGAGTGGGGCTCTTCGCGATGGCGATTCCCCATTCGAGGCTCTCTCCCGAGCGCTACGCGGAAGCTCCGAAGGCCGATATTTTAATGTAGAGTCGAGCTAGAAAAGGACGGTGAAGTATGAGACAGTTTGCGTTTGTCGGATTGGGTTCGTTTTCAATGCTGATGCTCGAGCGTATTTCGGAAATCACCGACCAAATCATAGCCGTCGACGATGATCCGACGAAGATCGAGCATGTGAAAGAGATGGTTTCAACCGCTTTTGCGATGAACCTTCTCGATGAGGATGCATTCGAGCGTGTTTTCCACGATCCCGTGGATGTAGCGGTAGTCGATATCGAATCGAATGGCGCCGCGATATTGTTGGTGACATATCGGCTAAAGAAACTCGGTGTTTCCGAAATCATCGTAAAATCCAATTCTGAAGAGTATGAAGATCTATTGAGGCTCGTTGGGGCGACCAGGGTTGTCAATTCTGACAAGGAAGCGGCTCTGCGCGTGACCCCCCTCGTTCTCT
>JAKALZ010000233.1:0-1835 GCA_021813065.1 bacterium | reverse complement strand
ATTTTAGGCCTATCAGCGGAGATCTGGTTCTAGCTGAAGTTATTGCGCCAGAACGCATCGTCGGGAAAACTGTTGTGGAAGTCGATATGCGTCGCAGCTATCACATCAATGTCGTAGCGGTGAAATTCGCGTCCGAACGGGTGGGCAATCTGGCCAACGAGAGTGTTTTCCGCGATCTGGAGGCAACCTACAGGTTCGAGGCGGGCGACGTGCTCCTCGTGACTGGCATGGAGAACGATGTGTTTACGTTCTCTGGCGTGCAGAAGACTTCAGATCATGAAAAGAAGCGAGCCGGATTCAATACATTGCTTAAAAATATGCTGAACCGAAAAGGCAAGGATCGTGCGGTGAAAGAGTAACCCTTCCGCACGTTGAATCCTTTTTCTCAAACCATTACAATGAAATAAGCGGCATAGGCGCTGAAGTACTGCCTGTGCGCTCCGGCGGCGTCATCGCACGCCGGCGAACCGCGCTTCGGAATGCATCCGCGAGCGCTATGGAGGTCCCTATGGACATTTTTCAGAAGTGTTTTCAGTTCGATCTGGACAAGCAGGCAATGGAAAAGGGAATCTATCCCTATTTCCAGCCACTCGATGGGCTCGAGGGAACCGAGGCGATCGTTCACGGTCGCAAATTGATCATGATCGGCTCCAATAACTACCTCGGCCTCACCACGCATCCAAAAGTCAAAGCGGCCGCGCGAAAGGGGCTTGAAGAGTTTGGTCCCTCATGTACGGGAAGTCGCTTCCTCAATGGCACACTCAGACTGCATGAGGAGCTTGAAGCGAGACTCGCGGCCTTTGTTGGCAAGGATTCGGCCCTCGTGTTTTCCACTGGGATGCAGACGAACCTCGGCGCTATCTCCGCGCTCATCGGTCGCAACGATGTTGTCATCACCGACAAGGACGATCATGCCTCAATCGTCGACGGCTGCCGTCTTGGTATGGGAGAGATGAAGCGCTACGTACACGGCGATCTCGATCAGCTCGAGCGCATTCTGCAGAAAATTCCCCCCGAATCGGGCTCGATGGTGGTGGTCGATGGTGTGTTCTCGATGGGCGGTGACATCGTCGATTTGCCGAAGCTTGTCGACATCTGCGCGCGCTATGGCACACGGTTATATGTGGACGACGCGCACTCGCTGGGCGTGCTCGGCGGCGGTCGTGGCACCGCGTGGCACTTTGGGCTCACCGACAAGGTAGACCTGATCATGGGCACCTTCTCGAAGAGTTTCGCGTCGCTCGGCGGCTTTGTGGCCGGTCACAAGGATGTGATCAACTACATCAAGCACACTGCCCGATCCTTCATCTTTTCCGCGTCGCTTCCCGCGCCGAATGCCATGGCCGCACTCGCCGCGCTCGAAGTAATGGAAACCGAACCCGAGCACGTGGAGCGCCTCTGGGAAAACGCCCACTTCATGATGAAGGGTTTCAGGCAGCTCGGCTTTAATATCGGCAACACCGTGACCCCCATCATTCCCGTCATCATCGGCGAGGACGAAACCTGCTTCCGCTTCTGGAAGGAGCTCTTCGAGGGCGGCGTGTACACGAACCCGGTCGTGAGCCCCGCGGTTCCCGAACACATGGCTCTGCTGCGCACTTCCTACATGGCGATTCACACCAAGGACCAGCTCCAGCGCGCCCTCGACATCTTCGAGAAGGCTGGAAAGAAGTTCGGCATCATCTAAGAAATACCACGCGCTTGCGGCGAGACGTACCTAGAGACGTGCCGTGAGCGCGTTGAAGGGCGCGTTTCGTCGCTGTGCCCCTGTGGCGCGTTCTCGTACTATATTTCGTGTGAATTATCAAGTTCACTCACCGCGTTTCTCCATATTG
>JAKALZ010000232.1 GCA_021813065.1 bacterium | reverse complement strand
CGGCGCGCGGCTCGCGGTAGGCGAGGCGCTCCAGTGCCCGACCATCCTCGAGAATGGCTTTGGCGGCCACCGCATCGAGGGCATCGGCGACAAGCACATCCCCTGGATCCACAACTTCCGCGACACGGACGCGGCTGTCGGCGTCGACGACGAGCTGCCGATGCGCTTCATCCGGCTCTTCAACGAACCCGAGGGCCGCAAGCTCCTCGTGGAAGCGGGCGCTGACCCCGCCGCCGTCGCGAGGCTCGATCTGCTCGGCATCTCGGGCGTGGGCAATCTCCTCGCCGCCATCAAGTTCGCCAAGTACTACGAGCTGGGCGAAGACGACATCGTCTTCACGATGTTCACCGACTCGATGTCGATGTACCAGTCGCGCCTCGCCGAGCTCACGGCCGAGCGCGGCGTCTACGGCCAGCGCCAGGCCGACCGCGACTACGATCGCCTGCAGGGGCTCTCGGTGGACTATGTCTTCGACATGAGCCACACCGACCGCCGCCGGGCCCACAATCTCAAGTACCTTACCTGGATCGAGCAGCTTGGCAAGGATCTCGCTGAGCTCCGCGCGCAGTGGGACGATTACCGCGCGTACTGGGGCGGCCTCCACGCCCAGGTCGGCGCGCTCGACGCACTCATCGAGGACTTCAACGCGGAGATTTTAAAGTGATTCTCCTTCGGGACTGCTTCGCGGTCGCGGTGCCGGCGCGCGCAGGCGTACCGGCGGCGCGCGCCTCTGCGGCCGCGCCAGACCGCCGTCGCTTCGAGCTTTTGCGCGGCGTCGACATCCTCATCGACGGCAACCGCATCGCAAAGATCGGCGCGAACCTCGCGGCGCCAACGGGCTCGCCGGCAGGCGCGCCTGCCAGCCTCACCGTCATCGACGCCTCGCGCCATGTCGTGCTGCCGGGGCTCGTCAACACGCACCACCACTTCTATCAGACGCTGACCCGCAATCTCCCCGCCGTCCAGGACGCGAAACTCTTCGACTGGCTCGTCTACCTCTACGAGATATGGAAATACCTCGATCCAGAGGCGGTCTACTGGTCGAGCATGCTCGCCATGGCCGAGCTCGCGAAAACGGGCTGCACCCTGACGACCGACCACCACTACCTCTACCCGGCGGGATTTCCGGGCGACATCCCCTCGCTGCAGTTCCGCGCCGCCTCGGACATCGGCCTCAGGTTCGCCCCCACACGCGGCTCCATGTCGCGCTCGAAGAAGGATGGCGGGCTGCCCCCCGACAGCACCGTCCAGGACGAGGACATCATCCTCGCGCACAGCGAGGAGACCTTGCGCCTCTTCCACGACCCCGCGCCCGACGCGATGCGCAAAGTCGCCCTCGCGCCCTGCTCGCCCTTCTCCGTGAGCGAGCGTCTCATGAAGGATTCAGCGGCTCTCGCGCGGAAGTACGGCGCGCGCATTCACACGCACCTCGCCGAAACGCGCGACGAAGACGATTACTGCGTCCAGGTCTATGGCCGCCGCCCCCTCCAGGTGATGCGCGACTGCGACTTCGTGGGACCCGACGTCTGGTTCGCCCACGGCATCCACTTCAAGGACGACGAACTCGACTTCCTCGCGGCGACCGGCACGGGCGTCGCCCACTGCCCCTCGTCGAACATGCGCCTCGGTTCCGGAATTTGCCGCGTGCGCGAAATGCTCGACCGCGGCGTCCCCCTCGGGCTCGGCGTGGACGGCTCGGCCTCGAACGACACTTCCGACATGCTCGGCGAGGCCCGCCAGGCCCTGCTCCTCCAGCGGGTGCGCTATGGCTCGGGCGGCCTCACTGCGGGCGAAGCCCTCGACATTGCCACGCGAGGAGGCGCGCACATTCTTGGCTTCGACCAGGCAGGTTTGATTGCCGAGGGAGCCCTCGCCGACCTCGCCCTCTTCGACGTGATGAAACTCGAGTACGCGGGCGCGCTCTCCGACCCGCTCGCCTCCCTCGTCTTCTCCGGCTACAACCACGGCGCCGACCACGTCATCGTGAACGGTGCCCAGGTTGTGCGCCACGGGCTTCTCGTCGGGGCGGACGAAGAGCTCATTCGCCGCAACGCGCTCTCCGCCTGCGAGCGCATGTACGCGAAAGCGGGCATTCTGTAAATGTGGGGATCAAAAATAATGATATAATCGATCTGAGGCGGAGCATAAAATGAGCATTTCGTCGATTCGGGATAATTACAAAAAAGGTACTGTTGGCGATTTTCTGAAAGATCAAATAACTTCAGGCTCAAAAATTTCTATTGTTTCAGCATATTTCACAATTTATGCTTACTATTCCCTTCGTGACCGTTTGAACGAAATTGAACGTCTCCGCTTCCTATTCGGTGAACCAACATTTATCAAGTCTCTAGACCCCGATAGGCTGGGTGTTCGACAATATCAAATTGAAGACGATTCTCTCGTTATTCCTCCTGAAAAACGACTCTCACAGAGTTCGGTCGCCAAGGAGTGCCAAGCATGGCTCAGAGAAAAAGCTGAAATTCGATCGATGGTCAAACCTAATTTTCTCCACGGGAAACTTTACCATATCGAACAATCTTCCGGAGTTCAGAAAGCTATAGCTGGCAGTTCGAATTTTACTTCTCACGGTCTTGGAATGAATTCGAGCAAGAATATCGAGCTCAACATGGTTGTCGATTCCGATCGTGATAGAGAAGACCTCATCTCGTGGTTCGACGATATCTGGAATGACAATACAGGCCTCGTTGAAGATGTAAAAGATGAAGTACTGCGTTACTTGGATCAACTCTATGTCGATAATTCTCCTGAATTTATTTACCTTTTAACCCTCTATCATATTTTTTCCGACTACCTCGAAGATGCCTCGAAAGCGAAGGCAATCGACGAGCGAACAGGTTTCTACGACAGCGAAATCTGGAACGCGCTCTACGAGTTTCAAAAAGATGGTGTAAAAGGAAGCATCAACAAAATTCTAAAGCACAATGGTTGCATCATCGCTGACTCAGTGGGTCTCGGAAAAACCTATGAAGCTCTCGCGATTATCAAATATTTCGAGCTTCTTAATTACCGCGTCCTTGTCATTTGCCCTAAAAAACTCTCCGGAAACTGGACCATCTATCAAGCTTCGCAGAACCACGCACTCAATCCCTTCCCAAAAGATCGTTTTAGCTATACTACCATCTTCCATACCGATCTTGGTAGAACGCAAGGAAAATCCGACGCCAATGGCATCGATATGGCTTCATTTAATTGGGGCGCCTACGACCTCATTGTCATCGATGAATCGCATAATTTTCGAGGGAATACGCGCGTCGAGAATTCTCGTGGAGGCAGCGAGAAACTCAACAGAACTGCTTGGCTCCTCGAAAAAATAATAAAGGAAGGGGTTAAGAGCAGGGTTCTTCTCCTCTCCGCCACTCCGGTAAATACGAGCCTTAAAGATCTCCGCAATCAAATATTCTACATCACGGAGGGGAATGACAACGCGCTCTCTGAGAGTTGTGGAATACCGGATATTTCCCAGACCCTTAAGAATGCCCAGCTTCAATTTTCCAATTGGTCCAATCCGAAGAAGAATCCACACCGTACCGTCAATGGCCTCATGGAAAAACTCGATTCTGGGTTCTTCAAACTCCTCGATGAACTCACGATCGCCCGATCGCGCAAACATATCCAATCTTTCTACGCACTGAACACCATAGGAACATTCCCAGAGAGGGAAAAACCTATCTCCCTCTATCCCGAAATCGACCTCGCGCATCGATTTCCTTCCTACGACCACATCAATGAGCATATCTTAAACTACCAATTGTCGGTGTTCAAACCTTCGGCGTATGTAAAGCGCGAATTCGAAGCGAAGTACGAGGCGCTAGAAGGCGGAGAGTACCTC
>JAKALZ010000231.1 GCA_021813065.1 bacterium | reverse complement strand
TCATCCGATGAGCCCCATCAGTTGAAATTCTTTCAATGCTTTATCATATATATCTTTCGAAATTTCTGTATAGGGAGCACGCGGATAGCCGGGATTGAATCCGCGCATCCTGAGAGCCGCGTAGGTCATCGTGAGTGTCGGGCCGAGCTTGAGCACATTTCGCGCGCGCATTACCTCAAGCTGTTTTTTCGCCGTCGCTCGCGAATCTCCTTTCTTCCATGTCGAGAAGAAGTCCACCAGAAATTCTGGAAATACATTCGCGAGCCCCGCAATCACACCTGACGCGCCCGCGTCGAGCGCCGCCGCAGCGATCGCTTCTGTACCCACGATGAACGTAAAGCCCGGTTTCTTTACCGCCAGCACATAGTTGTAGAAGTTCACGAGATCGAATGAAGAATCCTTCACTCCCGCAAGTCCGTCGTCGGCGAGGATTCTAAGACTCTCGGCACTTACCGGATTGCGCGAAAGTTCGGGATTATTGTAGAGGAAAACAGGGATCTTGACCGCTTTGATCAGTTTCCGATAGTGCTCAATGAGCTGGGCCTGGCTATAGGCATAATAATAGGGAGGAATCGCACCGATGGCATCCGCGCCCGCCGCTTCAGCATGCCGCGCGAGATCCAAAGCTTCAGCGGTTGACGCCGCTCCCACATGGATTATCGCCTTCGCCGAAGCTTTCTCCTTGATGACGATTTCCGCGACGCGCTTCCTCTCTTCAGTCGTCATGAGCGGTCCGCTGCCATACGTACCGCAAGGGTAGAAACCCTGGACATATTTCGCAAGGTAACGAACGATCTCTCGCTGTGCGCTCTCATCAATCTTGCCATTCTTGTCGAAGCAAGTGATTACAGGCGGTATAATTCCACCAATCCCGGTCGACATGGAGCCCTCCGTAAAGAAAATTTATTTTATCCTACACCTTTTCTTTGTTTTATGCAATAAAATAAAAAAATTTTTTTATTGACGCCTCAAAAATCTCATGTTAATCTACTCTTATCGCATTTCAGGAGGAGAAGTCTATGAAAAAATTCATACTTCTAGCTGTTGTACTTTCGCTCATCGCAGGCATTCCGGCGTTCGCCAAGGACCCTGCGTATCCCACCAAGCCTATCACCATCGTGTGCCCATGGTCCGCGGGAGGTGGTACTGATGCAACCGCGCGATTCATCGCGAGCATGCTTTCCAAGGAGCTGGGCGTACCCGTCAATGTCGTGAATAAGACCGGCGGCAACGGAGCGGTGGGCCATGTCGAGGGCGCAATGGCGGCCCCGGACGGCTATACCATCACCAACATCACATTCGAACTAAATACACTGAAATATCTGGGCTACGCAAAACTGACTCCCGCGGACATCATCCCCCTGTTCCAGTTCAACGAAGACCCGGACGCGCTGTCGGTACAGGCGAGCTCTCCCATTAAAAACGTGAAAGACCTCATCGACACCATCAAGGCCAAACCGGACGGAAGCTTCCTCTTCTCTGGCTCGACGATCGCCTGTGCATGGGATCTTCCGCGTGTCCAGATGCTCATGGCTGCCGGAATCAATCCGAGCAGAGTGAAATTCATCCCCAACCAGGGCGGTGCGGCGCCGGCCATCACCGAACTCCTCGGTGGTCACGTTGACGCCGTCGTGTGCAGCTATCCCGAAATCGCCCCGCAGGTCGATGCCGGAAAAATAAGGACGATCGCCGTGTTCTCAGATCAGCGCGTTCCGCTCTATCCCAATATCCCCACGCTCAAGGAGCAGGGCATCGATGTCACCGGCGGCACATGGCGCGGTTTCGCAGTTCCGCTCAAGACCCCCGACTATGTCATCAAGACGCTCACCGACGCGCTCAAGAAAG
The DNA here is from genome assembly GCA_021813065.1 of bacterium. Lineage (GTDB taxonomy): Bacteria > Spirochaetota > Spirochaetia > Treponematales > Rectinemataceae > Rectinema. Next base: position 2,010 of record JAKALZ010000231.1, on the reverse strand, counting down.
TCACCGCGAGCAAGGAATTTGTCGACTTTATGAACAAGAATCAGTTTGGCATCAAGATCCGCGACCAGAAAGAATTCACGCAGTTCGTCAACGACCAGTTCAAGACTCTCGAAGGTGTCATGGAAGCCGCCGGCTATCTGAAAAAGTAAAACTCGGACAGCATTCATCCTGGGGCGAAGAGACCTCTGTCTGTCGCCCCAGATTTTTATCCTGGTTTTATAATCCGGCTATATAATAATCGTACAGGAGCTTCTCTTGAAAATCACTCGTGAGCATGTTGTAGGCCTTATCTGTATCGCGGTCTCGATCGCGGTTCTCTGCGTCACGCCGTCGTTCCCGAAGGGTCAGGAGAGCGTCAATATCACCGGCCCCGCGTTCTTCCCCAATGTGCTGGCCATCGCTTTTATCATTCTCGGGATTGCTCAGATTATCGCGGCTTTCAAGTCGGCGCACAAAAGTCAGACCGCAGCTGCGAACGATAGCCCGAAAGACGCGCAGAGATTGAAAAAGATAATGCTGTCCGTCGAATTCGTGGCGCTGATGATCGCCTTCATCGTGTTTTTTAATTCGCTGGGCTTTTTTATTTCGACCACGATATTCCTGTTCCTCCTCATGGCGCTTCTTGGCCTGAAATGGTGGAAGAGCCTCTTGTATGCCGTCATCTATACGGCCGTCATCTATCTCCTCTTCGGAGTCCTTTTTACCATCGGCCTTCCCGCCGGAATACTGAGTGGATTGGGGTTATAAATCATGATGCAAGCTTTTGTTACCGTGTTTAGTCCGGGTGTTCTCATCCCATGGTTGCTGGCGATGGCTCTGGGCATCTTCATAGGCGCGATGCCGGGACTCACCGCGACCATGGGCGTCGCGCTCATAGTTCCGCTCACATTCCACATGCAGCCTATCGCGGGCCTGGCCATGATACTTGGCCTAAGTTTCACCGCGATTTTCGCGGGAGACATCCCCGCGACTTTTTTACGGGTCCCCGGGACTCCCGCCTCGGGAGCGGCCGTGCTCGATGGCTTCGAGATGAACAAACAGGGCAAAGGCTCGCTCGCGATCATGCTCGATCTTTTCTGCTCCGCGCTGGGAGGATTGATCGGCGTCGTCCTCCTTATTACCATCTCCCCGACGCTGGCGAGCTTCGCGCTGCAATTCACCCACTTCGAGTATTTCTGGCTCGGTCTGCTCGGACTTTCGATGAGCGCGGTCATCACGAAGGGATCGAATGTGAAGGGACTGATTTCCGTCATATTCGGATTATTCCTCTCGACCATTGGGATAGACATCTCGACCGGGTATCCGCGCTTCACCTTCGACAACATCAACCTGATATCGGGCATCAACTTTATCCCCGTGATGATCGGGCTCTTCGGGCTCTCGGAAGTGATCAGGGATATCGCCGTGCAGTCGCAGGATCAGCTCTCCAGCGCGGCGATTGTCGAAACCGGACACGTTTCTCCTAAAGATGTGCTCAAGGTAATGGGCAGAAACAAAAGAGTCATCGCGCAGAGCTCACTCATTGGCACGCTGATCGGCGCCCTCCCGGGCGCGGGAGCGGACATTGCCGCATGGGTGTCCTATGGCTTTGCGAAAAAGACATCGAAACACCCTGAAGTGTTTGGAACCGGTTCTGAAGAGGGCGTTATCGCTCCAACCACGGCGAACAACGCAGCCCTCGGTGGAACCTGGATTCCTGCCCTCGTGTTCGGAATCCCGGGCGATACGATCACGGCAATCGTGCTCGGTGCGATGCTGATGTACGGTCTGAAACCCGGCCCTCTTGTGTTTACGAACAATAAGGATCTCATTAACCAGATTTTCGCGGTCGCGCTCGCGTCGCAGGTCTTCGTGCTAATACTCGGGTTCCTTGGGATAAAGGCCTTCGCCTTCCTATTCAAATTCCCGCGAAACGTCGTGCTTGCCGGCATCACCGTCTTTTCGCTTATCGGCGCCTTCGCGATTCGCGCGAGTGTCTTTGACGTACTGCTTGTCGTGATCTTCGGCATT
>JAKALZ010000230.1 GCA_021813065.1 bacterium | reverse complement strand
CGAAGCTTCGGCCTCAGAAGAATAGACGATCGATCCCGCGCCATACACTTCGCGCGCGATTGTCTCGATTTTCTCTTTGAGCGGAAGTTCAAGGCCGTAGAGAAGCTGCGCGCGGTGCGGTTGCGCCGCTGCCCTATCGACCGCTGCCGCGAGATCGGCGTTGCCTTCTCCGCCCAGCGCCCACCCGCGGCTGATCACCGCGTCGAAAGCTCCGGCCGTCAACGCCTCATCGTGGATAAGCGCGTGCTCGGCACTACTGTCCGTCGGGAACGCGTTGATCGAAACGACAACAGGCAGCCCATATTTCTTGATGATCGCGATGTGCGCTCTTAGGTTCGCGATACCCGCGCGAAGAAGTTCGAGATTCTCCTGAGTGTAGGCGCTCGCGAGAGGTTTCCCCGGCGTGACCTTCGGGCCGCCTCCGTGCATCTTGAGCGCGCGCACGGTCGCGACGAGTACCACTGCGTCGGGCATGAGGCCAGATGCGCGGCACTTGATGTCCATGAATTTCTCGAAGCCCATGTCAGCGCCGAAACCCGACTCCGTTACCACATAGTCGGCGATCCGCGACGCGATGAGGTCTGCCGCGATCGATGAGTTGCCGTGGGCGATATTGGCAAAGGGCCCCGCATGTACGAAGGCGAGCTGCTCCTCGAGCGTCTGGAGCGCATTCGGCTTCAGCGCGTCCTTCATGAGGATCGTCATCGCGCCCGCGACGCCGATATCCTCCGTGGTCACTGCCTTGCCAGTCTTGTCGAGGGCAACGACAATCTTCCCGAGACGACGCCGCAAATCTTCGAGGCTCGTCGCCAGCGCGAGCACCGCCATCACCTCGCTCGCAACCGAAATATCGAAGCCTGTCTCACGAAGCGGTCCATTTTCGAGGCCGCCCATACCGACAATCATCGAACGGAGCGTGCGGTCGTTCATGTCGAGCGCCCGCCGCCACAGTATCGAATAGGGGTCAATATTGAGCTTTTTCAGGCCAAGCTTCTCAAAATAGGTGTCTGACCAGCGGCTCTCGTGGTACATGCGCGCGTCAAGCGCGGCGGCGCAGAGATTGTGAGCTGCCGACACCGCGTGAATATCGCCGGTCAGGTGGAGATTGAAGTCGGTCATCGGAACAATCTGGCTGTAGCCGCCGCCCGCCGCGCCACCCTTGATGCCAAAAGTCGGTCCCATGGAGGGCTGCCGGATTGTGGCTATCGATTTCTTACCGATAAAACCGAGGCCTTGGGCGAGCCCGATCGTGGTGGTGGTTTTGCCTTCGCCAAGCGGAGTCGGTGTAATAGCCGTGACGTCGATATATTTCGCACGTTTGAGCTGTCCTCCGCGATCCGCCAGAAATTCAAGGCGAATTTTCGCTTTGTCCACTCCATAGTGCTCGAGATACTTGTCGTCGAGGCCATAACGGGACGCGATTTCCGAGATTGGTTTGATATCGGCCGACTGCGCGATATCAACATCAAGAGGAACAGGGGTAATGCGCTGTACTGACATGAAATACCTCCCTCGATGCGCAATTGCTATGTGTGGATAATGTACTGCGAAGGGGGTCGCGCAGACAACCGAGGCCGCTATTGGCCGCTATTGGCCGCTATTAGGGTACGACGAGGGCACCACAGCGCCCATCGCAGGCTGTCGCCGCGCTTAAGTTCTCAGCGCGGCTCGCTCAGCCGAGGATTGACTCGCTCTGAGAGCGAGTCACCGACCAAATTGAACGAAAGCACGGTGAAGGCGAGCGCGAGCCCCGGAAAAACCGCCATCCATGGCGCTTGCACGAGGTAATTCCGCGAGTCCTTGAGCATGAGCCCCCAACTCGCCGAAGGCGGTTGAATGCCTACCCCAAGGAAGGAGAGCGATGCTTCGACCACGACAGCCTGCGCGAAAGTGAGTGAACACTGCACGATTACCTTGCTCATTATGTTGGGGATGATATGCCGCGTTACAAGCTTGACCGGTCCAGAACCGAGAGCGCGCGAAGCCTCGATATACCCCTCAGACTTTATGGCGAGGGTTTCCGCGCGCACAAGCCGCGCGAATACCGGGCTTGAGATAATTCCAATGGCGACCATAACCTGCGCGAGACCGTATCCCATAAATGACACGACAGTAATGGCAAGAAGAATAGTCGGAAACGAGAGAATGCTGTCCATTATCAACATGAGAGTCTGATCAAGAAAATGGCCTCCCATGCCCGCGAAAAGCCCCACAACTCCACCCAAGGCGAGCGCTATCGATACTGCCACGACACCCACCATAAGCGCCGGTCTCGCGCCATATATCAGTCTCGAGAGCATATCCCGTCCAAAATCGTCCGTGCCGAGCGGATTGCGCACGTCAGGCGCGTGAAATCGCCGGTCGAGGAATTGATCAGTCGGGCTGTAGGGGGCCACGAGCGGCGCCGCGATGGCGACCGCAACAAGCAATAGAAGATACAGTGCCGCGCACGAGAATAGAACATTCCAAGATCTTCGAAGGGCCATGGCTCACCGCATCTCTGTCCATCGGAAATCGAAACTATCGAGACTCGGTGTCATGCGAAAATCGAACACATTCGAGCGCGTCCCAACATAACGATACGAGGTGCCGATGTATACGAATGGCACTTCTTTCGCCATGATTTCCAGGGCATCCGTGTAGAGTTTCTTGCGCGCGCTGAATTCGGACACCATGGCCGCCTCTTTGATCTTCGCCGCGGCGGTCGCATTGTACCAGTGCACATATTTCCCCGCGCCATACCCCGCGAGCGTTCCATCCGGATCGAGCTTCCCCGTGTGTCCGATCACGGTGAAGTCGAAATTGCCCCCGCTGTACACGCTGGACAGCCAGGTCGACCAGTCCATGAGCTGAATCTTTACATTCATGCCCACTTTGGCGAGCATTTGCTGCATCAGCTCCGCGGCTTTCACGTGGAGCGGATAGTTCTGCGGAACCGCGATCGTAAATTCCCGATTCTCCACGCCCGCGTCTTTAAGGAGCTGCCTGGCTTTCTCGGGGTTGTAGGGATATAGGCTTGAAAAATCAGTGTAGTATGGATTCCCAGTATCGAGGAAGGTAGAGCCTACCCGGCCGCCGCCGTACGCGATGTCGAGCACTGTCCGCTTGTCGATGGCGTAGTTCACCGCCTGGCGCACCCGCAGATCATTCAGGGGCTCGCGCGCACAGTTCATGGCCATGACCATGATGAGGGAGGAGAGCTCCTTTTTAATCGTGACCTTGGGGTTTGCTTGCAGCATGGGCAGGTCGTCGGGGTCAACAAATTCAAGGGCGTCGATCGACCCCACGCTCAGGCCCTGCACCTGCACGGCGCGCTCCGGGATAATCTGGAATTCCACTCTGGCAAGTCTCGGAGTTCCCTTGATCCAATACTTGTCGTTTCGAACCATCGTGATCTTGCTGTCGCGAATCCACTTGTCGAACTTGAATGGCCCGGTTCCCACTGGCTCCGTCGCGAAATTGTGGTCTGAGGCAATGAGATCCGAGGGCAGAATGGCGCTCCAACCCGAGGCGAGCGTCGCCAACAAAGGAGCATAAGGCTGTGAGAGCGCGAGCACCACCGTGGACGTGTCCGGCGTTCGGATAGTTTTAATCGCCGCGTACTCGCTCCGCTTGGGCGACGCCGTCTTTTCATCCATAATCCTATCGAGTGTGGCTTTAACATCTTTCGAGGTGAAAATCTGACCATTTTGGAAGCTGACATCTTTTCTCAAATTGAATGTCCAGGTGAGCCCATCGGGAGAAATCGACCAGCTCTGCGCGAGCGCGGGCACGATTTTTCCGGTTTGGTCGGGCTCGACAAGGGTATCATAGAAACTCTTATCGACCTGAAACGTGAGCGTTCCCGCAGTTTTCTG
>JAKALZ010000229.1 GCA_021813065.1 bacterium | reverse complement strand
GAAGCTTGTCGATCGCCTCAATCTTGTCGTGCGAGAAAACCTCTCGGGCATGATGGTGATTCGCGCCTTCAACAGGCAAAACCACGAGGCTGACCGCTTCGACAAGGCCAATAAAGATCTTACCGGAACGCTGCTCTACGTCACGCGCGTCATGGTCGTGCTGATGCCCTTCATGACCATCATCATGAATATCGTCAGCGTGTCGATCATCTGGGTCGGCTCTCACGAAGTGTCGAAAGGCTCGATCCAAGTCGGTGACATGATGGCCTTCATGCAGTACTCAATGCAGATTTTCTTCGCGTTCCTGATGATGTCCTTTATGTTCATTCTCCTTCCAAGGGCGAGCGTATCCGCGGACCGCATTTCCGAGGTGATCACTACGAAAGTGAGCATTCGCGATCCGAAGGACCCTGAGCACTTCAATGATCCAGTGCGCGGCGAAATCGAGTTCAGGAATGTGCGGTTCAGGTACCCAGGCGCGCAGGAGGATGTGCTCCACGATATCAATTTTACCGCCAAGCCAGGCACGATGACCGCGATCATCGGAACGACGGGTTCCGGCAAATCGACCATGGTGAGCCTTATTCCGCGATTTTACGATGTGACGGAGGGGCAGGTGCTCTTCGATGGCATCGATATCAAGAGGCTTCCGCTCGACGAGCTTCGCGCGCGGATTGGTTTTGTACCGCAGAAGAGTCAGCTTTTTACAGGAAGCATTGCCGATAATATCCGCTATGGAATGGATGGCGCTACCGACGAGCAGGTGAAGGATGCCCTCTCGAACTCTCAGATCATGGGTCTAGTCGAAGAGAGCCCGGAAGGACTCGAGCGGCAGATATCGCAGGGTGGCGGCAATGTTTCGGGCGGCCAGCGCCAGCGGCTTTCCATCGCACGCGCGCTCGTGCGGCGCGCGCCGGTCTACATTTTCGACGATTCGTTTTCGGCCCTCGACTACAAAACTGATCGCGCCATCCGCGGCGCGCTTAAAACGTACGCGAAAGAGAGCGTCATTTTCCTCGTCACGCAGCGCGTCGCGCCGATTCGCCATGCGGAGCAGATCATCGTCCTCGACGATGGACATGTGGTCGGTATCGGCACACACGAAACACTTATGGAAAGCTGTGAAGTATACCGCGATATCGCGCTCTCGCAGCTCAAGCAGGAGGAACTCGCATGAGTGACAGCAAGAAATCTGATAATATGAACAAGTCCGCGAGCTCAGGCAGCGCGGCGCCCGGTCTCAACGCGCCAGGAAGCGTGCCGGCGAACGGTCCGGTGAGTTCGGCATCGTCGCAACCGCGACGACCAGGCGCCGCCTTCGGCCACGGCGGCCCGCGCGCCCTCATGCCCGGCGAAAAATCCAAGGATTTCAAAGGCACGATGAAAAAACTCATCGCCTATCTCGGCCCCTATCGACTCCCCTTGATTGTGGTTATGGTGCTCGCGACCCTGGCGACGATTCTCGGCATCATGGGACCGAAGATCCTCGGCACGGCAACCACGACGCTTTTCGACGGCGTTGTCAAACAGATCACACGCTCGGGCAGCATCGACTTCACGAAGATCGGCCAGATTCTCCTCACTGTCATTGGCCTCTATGTCTCTTCCGCGATTCTCCAGTATATCCAAGGCTGGGTGGTGTCGGGCATCGCGGTCAAAATTACGTACACATTGCGCAAGGACATCCTGATCAAGATCAACAAGATGCCCTTCAGGGCCTTTGACAACACGAATCACGGTGAAATCTTGTCGCGCATGACAAACGACGTGGACACCGTGAACCAGACACTGAGCCAGAGCCTCTCGCAGATGATCACTTCCGTGATGACACTTGTCGGCGCGCTCGTGATGATGCTCACCATAAGCTGGCAGATGACCCTCGTCGCGATGGTGATGATCCCTCTGTCGATCGGCCTCGTGCGCTTCATCGTGAAGCGCTCGCAGAAGTACTTCAAGACACAGCAGGATTACCTCGGGCACGTGAACGGCCACATCGAGGAGATTTTCGGTGCCCATACCGTGGTGAAAGCGTACGGCGGCGAAGCAAAGGCGATCGCGACCTTCGACGATCTCAACACCACGCTGTATCAGTCGGCGTGGAAAAGCCAGTTTCTCTCGAGCATCATGATGCCGCTCATGAACTTTGTCGGCAATCTCGGGTATGTCGCGGTAGCAATTTCGGGCGGGTATCTCGCTGCGAAGAAAATGGTCACGGTGGGCGATATTCAGGCTTTTCTTCAGTACGTACGCTCGTTCACGCAGCCGATCACTCAGGTAGCGAATATTTCAAACGTATTGCAGCAGACTGCCGCGGCCGCAGAGCGCATTTTCGCTTTTCTCGCTTCTGAGGAAGAAGAGAAGGAGGAGCTTCTGAAAGGCGTGGCGCCAGCCATCTCCGGCAAGGTTGAATTCCGCCACGTGCGTTTTGGTTATCTATCGGGGCAACCCATCATCAAGGATTTCAGCGCGACCGTGCTGCCCGGACAGAAGGTGGCCATTGTCGGTCCTACTGGGGCGGGCAAGACCACGCTTGTCAAACTCCTCATGCGCTTCTACGAGCCTGAGAGCGGTGAAATCTTGATCGATGGCGTGCCTGTAAAGAGTGTGCCGCGAGATGTCGTACGCTCATGGTTCGGCATGGTGCTCCAGGATACCTGGCTTTTCTCAGGGACTGTTAAGAACAATGTTGCCTACGGCAAACGCGACGCCAGTGAAGAAGAAATCATCGAGGCGTCCAAGACCGCCCACGTCGACCATTTCGTGCGCGCTTTCCCGGAGGGCTACGATCTCGTGCTCAATGAGGAGACGACGAACATCAGCCAGGGCCAGAAGCAGCTATTGACCATCGCGCGCGCGATGCTCGCCAAGCCGCCTATGCTCATCCTCGACGAGGCGACAAGCAATGTCGATACGCACACCGAGCTTCTCATCCAGAAGGCCATGCTCGAGCTGATGAAAGGGCGCACGAGCTTCGTGATCGCGCACCGCCTCTCGACGATCCGCGACGCCGACCTGATCCTCGTGATGGACCACGGCGATATCGTGGAGCAGGGCACGCACGAGGAGCTTCTCGCGAAGTGCGGCTTCTACGCGGAACTCTACAACAGCCAGTTCGACGAAACAGGCGAGAACAAGGCGGCATGCGAAAGCGCGTGAATCGAAATGTTGAATGTATGCCACAATGGGGCGCCGCGTCCGGAAATCCCGGGCGCGGCGCCCCACGTTTATGTTCTGCCTTCTCCGCTTAGCGCAAAAATAAAACGAGAGGCTGTCTAGGTTTTCCTGGACAGCCTCTCGCGTGATACGATTGATTGAGCGTGCGCTCAGTAGTCCATGCCGCCCATGCCGGGGCCGCCGGCTGGAGGCGCGGGTGGATTCTTCTCGGGCAGGTCCGTAATGGCGCACTCGGTGGTGAGGAGGAGGGCCGCGACGGAGGCCGCGTTCTGCAGCGCGCTTCGGGTAACCTTGGCGGGGTCGATGATTCCGGCCTTCACCATGTCGGTCCACACCATCTTGGCCGCGTCGAAGCCAACGCCTTTTTTCTCGTGCTTGGCTTTGTCGGCGATGATCGAGCCGTCGATGCCGGCATTCTCGGCGATCTGGCGGATCGGCTCTTCAAGGGCGCGCTTGACGATCTTATAACCGACAATCTCGTCGTCGGAAAGCTTCGCGGTGTCGAATTTCTCGAGGGCGAGCGCCGACTGGATGAGGGCAATACCGCCGCCGGGAACGATGCCTTCCTCGATGGCCGCGCGGGTGGCGGAGAGGGCGTCCTCGACTCTGTGCTTCTTCTCTTTCATCTCGACTTCGGTGGCCGCGCCGACCTTGATGACGGCGACGCCGCCGGCGAGCTTGGCCAGGCGTTCCTGGAGCTTCTC
>JAKALZ010000228.1 GCA_021813065.1 bacterium | reverse complement strand
CCGGCGGGGTTGCGCGAGGGTGCTTTTGCCCTTGGCCTCACGAAGCACGAAGTGGTGACGGGGATCGCGCTGCCATTCGCGAAGAAGAGCATACTCGCGGGCCTCCTTCTTTCGCTCGGGCGGGCGCTGGGCGAAACCATGGCGGTGACGATGCTGATCGGGAACGCGACGCGCATACCCAACTCGCTGTTTTCGCTCGGCAACACGCTGGCGAGCGTCATCGCGTCCCAGTTCAACGAGGCTTCGAGCGATGTTCACCGATCCGCGATGATGGCGCTGGCCCTGATTCTCCTCATCATTACCATGCTTGCGGGCTGGTTCGGAAGATCCATGATGCGAAAGGGGATGTCCGCCTATGGAAACTAATCTCTTTGCGAGCCGCTACGCGCGCCGGAAAAGGAAAGACGCGCTCTTCCGCCTAGCGATTATCGCGCCCGCCGCCTTTGTGGTGGGAATTTTGACGCTCATTATCGGGCAGGTCGTGATGCGCGGCGCGGCTGCGATGAATATACGTTTTTTCATCCAGCAGCAGAAGCCCTTCGGGGAAGTGGGCGGAGGAATCGCCCAGGCGATCGTGGGGACGCTGATGGTGCTGGCGATCGCCACCGCGCTCGCGCTCCCTCTCTCTCTCATGGCGAGCCTCTATCTCTATGAGAAAAAGGGGAAACGGAGCGCGGGACTCCTGTCGGGCGCGGTGAGCACGCTCCAGGGCATCCCTTCGATTGTCATTGGCGTGGTCATCTACTCCTGGATCGTTGTTCCCATGAAAACCTTCTCCGCGCTCTCGGGCGGCATCGCGCTCGCCATCGTCATGCTCCCCCTTATGACGAGCATGATCAAAGAGTCGCTCGACCTGGTGCCCGCGTCCTACCTCGAAGCGGCGCTCGCCTTGGGCGTGCCTCGCTGGCGCGCCATAGTCGAGATCGTGATACCTGCGGCTGGCGCGGGCATTCTCGAAGGAACCGGTTTGGGCATCGCGCGCGCGGCAGGCGAGACGGCGCCACTCATGTTCACCGCCTTCGGCAACCCCTTTCTCAGCCTCAACCCCGCCGGCCCGGTGTCCGCGCTCCCCCTCGTGATCTACGAGTACATAAAGAGTCCGTACGACGACTGGCACCAGAAAGCCTGGGGGGCCGCACTGATTCTTGTGCTCTTTGTCCTTGCGCTGAATCTCGTTATCGGGACAAGAAAAAAGAGATAACGCGCGCATCTGGCGAAATCCAGCCCACTGTGATATACTCTTTCACTATCTTAAATCCAGGGGGTTGCAGGTGTCGTACATCGTTGAGATGCTTCACATCACCAAGGATTTCCCCGGAATCAGAGCGAACGACGATATCACACTGCAGATCGAAGAGCGGTCAATCCATGCTCTCCTAGGGGAGAATGGAGCGGGAAAGTCGACTCTGATGAGCATACTGTTCGGCCTCTACCAGCCTGACGGCGGCTCGATCCGGGTTCGCGGTAAAGAAGTCAAGATAAGCGACCCGAATGTTGCGACAAATCTTGGCATCGGCATGGTGCACCAGCATTTCAAGCTTGTGCACAATTTTACCGTTACTGAGAATATCATCCTCGGAATGGAACCCCACAAGGGTCCTGTCATCGATATCCGCAAGGCCGAGCAGAAAGTCGAGGAAATCTCGAAGCTCTATGGCCTGGCTGTCGATCCGAGGGCGAAGATCGAGAACATCACCGTCAGCATGCAGCAGCGCGTCGAGATCCTCAAGATGCTCTACCGCGACGCGGAGATTCTCATCTTCGACGAACCCACCGCGGTACTTACGCCGCAGGAGATCCACGAGCTGATGCAGATCATGCGCAGGCTCGTGCAAGAAGGCAAGACGATCCTCCTCATTACGCACAAGTTGAAGGAAATAAAAGAAGTTGCCGATGTCTGCACCGTGCTGCGCCGGGGCAAGTTTGTCGGCACTGTTCCCGTCGCGGACACTGACGAAGAGCAGATGGCCGAAATGATGGTCGGCCGCCAGGTCAGCTTCCACGTAGAGAAAGCGCCCGCCAAGCCTGGCGAGGAGCTTCTCCGCATCGATCATCTCAACGTGAAGAACGCGAAGGGCCTCCTCGGCGTCAAGGATCTCACGCTTTCCGTGCGGGCAGGCGAGGTGCTCGGGCTTTGCGGGATCGACGGCAACGGGCAGACAGAGTTCGTGCAGGCAATCACGGGCCTAACGAAGAGCGAATCCGGCAGCATCTATATACGCGACAAAGATATCACCCACCTCTCGATCAAAGAGCGGACTTCGCTCGGGCTTGGGCACATACCCGAAGACCGGCAAAAACACGGCCTCGTGCTCGATTTTACGCTCGGCGAAAACTTTGTGATCCATAACTACTATGAAAAACCCTTCGCGAAGTTCGGTGTGCTCAATACGAAGAGCATCCAGAAAAACGCGGAGCGCCTCATCGAGGAGTTCGACGTGCGCTCGGGGCAAGGCCCGCAGACGCCCGCCCGCGCGATGTCGGGCGGCAACCAGCAGAAGGCGATTGTCGCCCGCGAGATCGACCGCTCGCCCGATGTGTTTGTCGTGGTGCAGCCGACACGCGGCCTCGATGTCGGCGCCATCGAGTACATCCACAAGCGCATCATCGAAGAACGCGATAAGAATAAGGCTATTCTCCTCGTGTCGCTCGAGCTCGACGAGATTATGGACGTGTCCGACCGCATCGCGGTGATCTACAACGGAGAAATCGCGGGAATCGTGGACGCGTCGGCGACGAATGAGAACGAGCTTGGGCTCATGATGTCCGGCGCGCTTCGCAAATCGAGCGCGAAAACCAAGATCGCCCGCGAACCCGCGCGCGCGTGAACGGAGGAATTGCAATGACAGCACGAAGAGAAAAAATGGTTCTTCCGCTCATTTCGGTGCTCTTGGGGTTCGTGCTCGGATCGCTGATCGTGATCCTCACTGGCCGTTCTCCGCTGTCTATGTTCGCGTCGATAATTAAAGGCTTTTCTGGCATCGATATTCTGAACGGACAACCCATCAACACGCGCTACATCGGCGAATTCATCATCCAAGCAATGCCGATCATCCTCACGGGCCTCTCCTTCGCTTTCGCGCTGCGGACGGGCCTCTTCAGCATCGGCGCCGAGGGCCAGCTCATGGTGGGATCGATCGCCGCGACCGCGGTGGCCCTCTTTGTCCAGGCCCCGCGTTTCATCCACCTTCCGCTTGTGCTTCTCGCCGCGATCGCGGGCGGCGCGCTGTGGGGGGCGATTCCGGGCTTTCTCAAGGCGCGCTACAACGTGCACGAAGTCGTGGTAACCATTATGATGAACTACATCGCGCTCCACTTCAACAACTTCATGATCCTGCACGTCTACGGAAGCGCCGACCACATCAAGACCGCGCCCTTCCCCGAGACAGCGCTGCTCAAATCAACCTTCCTCGAGAGCATCACAAAGTACTCGCGTCTCAACTGGGGCTTTATACCCGTTATTCTGGGGGCAATTCTGTTTGCCTTTATCATCAACAAGACGACATTCGGCTATTCGCTGCGCGCGGTCGGCTACAATAAGGAAGCCGCTCGCTACGCGGGCATGAAGGTAAGCAGAAACATCATCCTGTCGATGGCCATCGCGGGCGCGTTCGCGGGGTTGGCGGGCGGCGTCATCACCGTGGGAACCTTCAATTTCGGACGCGTCATCCCATCTGCCGAAGGCTACGGTTTCGATGGCATCGCGGTAGCCCTCGTCGGCAGCAACCAAGCGCTTGGCATCGTCCTTGCCGGCATGCTCTTCGGTGGCCTCAAGGCTGCCCAGCCGCTCATGCAATCGCAGGGTATCCCTCGCGAAATCGCGGGAATCATCCAAGCCTCGATCGTCCTCTTTGTGGCGATGAAATTCGGCATCAAGATGATCTTGGATAA
>JAKALZ010000227.1 GCA_021813065.1 bacterium | reverse complement strand
CACGCTGAGCAAGAATAGTGGTTTTAAGCTCGTGGCTTCGCAGGCTCGAAGCGATTTCAGCCTACAGACGCGCGAGGAGCTCTTCAGGCATTTTGCGGAAATCGATGTCGACATGATAATCACACAGTTTATTTCAGGATCTTTTAGGACATTTGAAGACCGAAAACTTTTATTCCCCTACTACGATGGCGAACTCGCGCGCGATGTCGTGAATCAGACCGCCAAGGCGCTCGGAACCGATGATTCCAGCACGATGCAGAAGGCAGCGGTGACGGTAGAGGTGCTCAATGGTTCAGGCGAAAAGGGTTTCGCGAACACAGCCGCGACGCTTTTCGAGAGTTATGGCTACAAAGTGGTTTCTGTAGGGAATGCCCCTTCATTCGATTATGAAAAAACCATAATGTATGACAACGACGGAGATAAGGGCGCGTTTCAGCAGGTCGCCGGAGCGATAGGCTGCAGAAATTTTGGAGACGCCGCCTCGTTGCCCGGTCTGAGAAAGGCCAATATCACCGTCATACTAGGAAAAGATTTTAATGGGAGGTACTGCGTTGGACAGTAAAGCATTCGCGTATCAGGCAGCGGAAATTCTCGCGAGCCACAATGCGCGCGATGTTCTCGTGATGGATATTGCCGAGACCGCGGGGTGGGCGGATTATTTCGTTATCGCGACGAGCACAAGCTCAGTTCAAATGCGAGGACTTGAACGGCATATTGAAGAGTTGCTTAACTCAAATGGTGAATCGCTGCTCAATAGGCCCGTCATCGCTGACGATCAGAGGTGGTTGCTCATGGATGCTGGGAATGTGGTGATCCACATTATGAGCGAAGAAGCCCGCGTATTCTACGATCTTGAATCGCTCTGGTTCAACGCGCCGCGTTTCTCGGTTTCCGCTCCACTGCAATAAACGTATTTCTCCAGTGGAGAAATAAGAAAGGCGCAGCTGAAAAGCTGCGCCTTTCTTTATTATGCAATCGAGCTCTCACTCGTCGGTGTCATCGTCATAATCGAAATCATCGTCTTCGAAATCTTCATCCTCCAAATCCTCTTCGTCAAAATCTTCATCTTCTTCAAAATCTTCGTCCAGATCCTCATCATCCTCAAAGTCTTCGTCGTCTTCGAAATCCTCATCATCCTCGAGGTCTTCTTCGTCTTCAAACTCATCTTCCCCGTCGTAATCGAATTCGTCATCGTACGCGCCATCAAATCGAACAGTAGGACGAAGAGAATATATTGTATCGGGTGAATCACCGCTGGTCGTGGTGATCAGTTCGAATTCTTCCTTCGGATCGGCGGTCATAGCGGTCTTGTAGTTCATGATGCGCTCCTCCCTCAAATTGTCTCTCTGTAATGAAGCAAGTGTAATATTACGAGAATCGTCGAGCGCGTCAATACAGAGACATGGCAAAATCTATCGGGCAAATGAAAATCTGTCAAGGAAAAAATACAGAATTGCTTCTCAATAGGACTTTTAGCGCACAAGGTGTTTCACTATAATTCAAAGAGATGCAAATGGTAGAAATTCAGGCTTTTGCCAAGATAAATATTGGATTGACCGTGTTCGGAAGGCAGCCTTCGGGCTACCACGATATCGAAGGTATTTTTCAAAATGTGGATATCGCTGATCTGCTCACTCTTAGTATCGTCGAACAGCCAGGTATTGTCATTCGAGGAGATCTCGGCTGTCCGGCCGAACGCTCTAGCGTCTACCAAGCTATCGTTGCGTTTCAACGCGCGTGCGGTGCGAGGCTGGAGGGGAGTGGGATCGAGGCGAGTGTGATAAAGCGGATTCCTTCGGGCGCGGGGCTTGGTGGCGCGGGCGCTGACGCGGCAGCGACAATACTCGGGCTCGATAGGCTCTTCGATACGAAATTAACTCGCTCTGAACTCGCGAATATCGGAGCCTGCATCGCGTCCGATGTGCCCTTCTTTATCTACGGAGGAGCGGCGGTCGTCAGAGGAAGGGGTGAATATATTGATCCGATTCAGCCAAGACAAGATTTTGGTGTGCTGGTTATAAAACCGTCGTGGGATTCGAAGACACCTGAAGCGTATTCCGAACTCGACACTCTTCGTAAAAAGGGATTGTTACAGGAATTGCCGATTGAACGTCGCTTCGGAGACCATTGGTGCGTCTCAAAGACGACAGCGGCGCTTGTCGCGGAATATAAGAATCCGATCGACACTTGGACATTCCAGAACGATTTCGAGACGGTTCTGCGAGAAAAGCATCGCGAGTATACATCGCTCTATGAGATAATGCGCCAGTGCGGCGCGAATTTTGTCTCAATGAGCGGTTCAGGATCCTGCTTTTATGGAATATTCGCATCAAAAACCGATGCTGTCGAAGCCGCGATACGTTTTAGAGAACTGCTCAAGAGTGGCGCAAAAAGCGCTTTACTCCCTACTACAGGAATATTTGCGACACAACCGCTTGCGCGAAGCATGAAGGTACGTTATATTCAAGGCTGCAGCGAAGATACACGGTCAGACAAGGAGCGCCCTTGCTATGGAAGTGACTGACATCCGTATCCGGAAAGTAAGCTCTGAAGGTAAACTCAAAGCGTACGTGACTGTAACTTTCGATGAGTGTTTCGTGGTGCATAATGTAAAGATCATCGAAGGCAAGAGCGGTATGTTTATCGCGATGCCCAGCAGGCGGACCAAGACTGGAGAGTACAAGGATATCGCACATCCAATATGCCCTGATTTCCGATCGAAACTGCAAGAGAAGATTCTTGCCGCGTACGAGTCCGACACGCCGAGTGATACTACCGTACCTGAGTTTGATTGATCTTCACATTTTTTCAATTTCCGAATATAGTGCAGAACATTCATCCGTAATTGGGACGTAGGCAAGCGGTAAGCCTCCGGATTTTGGTTCCGGCATGCGCAGGTTCGAATCCTGCCGTCCCAGGTAGATGTAAATTCTGAAGGAGTAATTGATATGGAACATATCGAGCTGAAAGCTTCCCCCCGGGGCAAGATGACAAAGGGAGAGCTTAATCAGGCGCGCAAGAGCGGGAAAGTCCCCGCTCAGCTCTACGGCAAAGATGCCGCACCGATGTCGATTTTTCTCGAGAGCGAGGCGTTCTCCTCCACCGCGAAGCACCTCACCGAGAGTATGATCATCGATGTGAACCTCGAAGGCAAGAAATATTCTGCCCTCATGAAAGAGGTGCAGAGAGCGAATCTGTCCGGCGAGATCATCCATATCGATTTCAATCTCGTTGGGCGCGGTCAGAAAATGCGCGTCAGAGTGCCCCTCCACCTGTCTGGAACAGCGAAGGGCGTACGCGATGGCGGAGTCCTCGAGCACGCGATCCACGACATCGAAGTCGAGTGTCAGGCCGAAAACCTTCCCGAGAAGATTGAGATCGATATCACGAACCTTGAGGCGAATCATGCGCTGCACCTCCGCGACATCGCGATCCCTGAGGGCGTCAAGTTGCTGACGAACCCCGAGACGGTTATCGCCATCATCAAATTTGCCCGCGCTGAAGTCGAAGAAACGGCCGCGACAGAGACCGTTGAGGCTGCCGCGACCGCTGAGCCGGCTGCCGCCGAGGGCGCGAGTGAGGATGCGCAGAAGTAATTCAATCTTCGATACAGAGCGACTCTGTGCGAACTCTCCAGCCTCTCCCTGCGAGGGGCTGGTTTTTTTTCGGCGATACGCCACATCCGAAGGGCTGTGAGGGAAACTGATGGAGAAGATACAGCGCGAACTGTGCGGCGCGATCCGCGCATCGCTCGGCCGCCGCGCGATCTGCTAGATTCAAAGGGCTGCCCCGCCGCCCTAACGCCATGTCCGAGATCATCCGCGCCAGCCGCTGCATCTCCACGACCTCGGCAGCGTTGGCGGCTTTGCCCGCCGTCGCTTTGGGTGCGACC
>JAKALZ010000226.1 GCA_021813065.1 bacterium | reverse complement strand
CAAGCTTAGCGTTCAGGATGATGTCGATGTACCACTGTGAATAGTCGACCTCTCTCGCGGTGATTTTTTCAGCCATGTTCGATACCTCTGGTACTGTGAATTCGCCATACTATAGTGAAAAGCCATGCTTCAATCAATCGATGGAATGAAGTAGGATGGACGGGTGACGACGCGCAATTTCCGCTTCACGTACTGGATTCTCTCGATATTGAGCGTTGCCGTGCTCATCGGCGCTATAGGTCTCAGCATCAGGATAGGATCCGACAAAAGATTGCCATTTTTCCTCGCTGACGCGCGACTTTACACTGAGTATTTCTTTCTCAGCGCGCCGATAGGAATCCACCTCGCTGAAGCGCTCGAGATGGTGGCGCTCAGCCTCGGAATAAGCACGTTACTGGTGACAGTGCTCTTCACGTTTCAGAAGACTGTCTCGGCGGAAGTGTACCTCTTGGCGCTGTGGGCGGTGCTCGTAGATGTAGAAACGCTTCGGCTCGTGATGCTTCTCGTCGCGGAGCGCAGCACTTCGATAGGCGCGCTTGTCTCGCTTACGCGCATTGTCTACGGCGCGCGCTTTTCTGGGCTCATCGCGCTGTTTATATCGGGTCTCTACGCGGTAGGTATCGGGCACGAGCGGCCGCAGACAGGCTACTTCCTCTCGCTCCTCTTTGGGGCGATGTTCGCGATGCTCATGCCGATCAGCATCGACCGCTTTCAATCGTCTTTTATGCTTCAGGCGGGATATAGGGAAATTACCATGATTGTCACGGGAGCCCTCCTCGCGATCAACTTTGTCGATTATCTCGTCGCGGCGCGGCTAAAGGAGGATGTCTCCTACGCGCTTGTGGGAGTCGCCCTCACCGCCGCCGGTGTCTCGTGGGTATGGCTATGGGATCAGCGGCCATTCTTCTGGAGCCTCATGGGTGTGCTATTCTTCTCAGTATGTGTGGTTGTGGCAATTCAAAGATTGCATCGGTTATATCTCTGGAAGTAGGGGCTTGCGGCGCGCAGAGGTTGCGGCATAGACGCGGCCTGTTGTTTTCGCGGTACTCCGCTATAGCACGATCGACGCGACGATTCCCGCCACGATCGGTATCAAAATGTTATCCCAATCTTTGGTGGGCCAGAATTCAGTGACGGTGGTGACGAATGCGACGATGCACGAAGGGATAAATTTCCCGGTGAGCATAAAAACCGACAAAAGCACCGACGCGAAACAGCACATCGAGCCTTCCACGGATTTTCCACCAGAGAATGGCATTGGGAGTCGCCCAAACGCCTTTCCGATGAGACTCGAAAAACTGTCGCCGATTCCAAGGGCGAAAATCGCGATCTTCGCTTGAAGCGGATCGAAGATGAGCACCGCGATGAGCGCGCCAATCGCGAGCGTTATTGGCCCCCACACAAAACGATCGCCATCGCGCTGACGAGCTGCCGCCGCGGTGATGGGAGCGATAACAGGAACAATTACCCCTCGGTGGCGGAGAAGTTCGCTGACAGTATAGATTCCCATCCCCAAGAGAAGCCCCGCGACAGGAAGCCACATGGAGATATCGAGGAGGGGCACGCAGAAGAGGATGAGGAGGTGCAGCGCTTTGCGCGTGAGTTCGATGCGGATCTCATCGCTCGGCGCGCGGAAGCGGAAATGGAGGCGAGAAACAACCTGTCCTTCGAGGTCACCATGCTGCGCAGGCCGCACTGGCTCAACGCGCGTAACCACGGGAGTGGATGCTGCAAAGCTTGCTTGTCTTTCCAAGGAAGTTGGCCCGTCGATTCTCACATTCGGCCTCTTTTTTCATCTATCCTTGACATTGGGCGGCATCGTTTGCTAGGATGCGCCCCAAGAGTGCTGAGTGGGCGATTAACTCAGTGGGAGAGTGCCACCTTCACACGGTGGAAGTCATTGGTTCAAATCCAATATCGCCCACCCAGCGCTCTTTTTATTTTTCGGCATAATTCGCGCGGCTGATAAGGTTGCGCTTCTTCCGTCATTTTTCTGATTGCTCATGCAAAGGATACGCCACTTTTAGCCGCGTTTCAATCAACGAGCGTTCCCCTTCTTTTCAGCTACACCCAGATAGTAGATCGCGATGCTTGCGATTACCGCGATCGCCCCGAGAAAGGGCCAGGCTGTTCGCAACCCAAATCGGTCGGTAAACGCTCCAACGACAGGCGGGCTTATTGTCCACCCCAGTCCTCCCAATAGCGGTAGAAATGCTTGAAACCTCGCCCTGTGGGAAATCGGGGTATGATTTGCCACATAGGTGCCCTCATTTGTCGCGTTGACTATTTCGCCGAGGGTCCATATCGCGGTAGTGAGGTAGATCAGCAGCACGGAAGGCGCTAGTCCAATGAGCCCGAATCCGAGCGCGAACAGCAAGCCGGCGAGCGCCACCGCATTGATAGGTTTCCAATGCTGGGTGAGCGTCATGATGGGCGTCGAGAGAAGGATCACCATCACCGCGTTCAGTGTCATCAGTGTGCCATAGATCACCGGCCCGCGATCGCCAAAGAACGCCTTTGCTTGCAACGGAAGGATAAAGCGGTGCTGGGCGTACACAAATCCATACAACCCTGTCAGCGCGGTGAAGATGATGAGGTTTGGCCTTGAGAGGATGGCTTGCAGAATATTGCCCCGGTGCCCTTCGTCCTGTCGACCTGTGCCAAAACTCGCCTCAACCTGCTCGTGGGTCGGTTTCGTCTCTTTTACTTTGAACGCTACCAGCGTAATGGCCGCGAGGATCGCGATCGCGTTGCCCCAGAAGAGCCAGGAGGTGTACTTCTCAAAAAGAAACCCAGCGATCACCATGCCGAACGCGAATCCAAGGTTGTGGCCGAGATAGGTGAGCGAGAACGCGGGGCGCCTCGTCTCAGGCGTAGTGAGGTCTGTCATCATCGCGGTACGCGCGGGATCGGTCATCCCGTCGAAGAACACGCTCGCCAGCAAGAACCACCGGATATTGGATCCCACACCGGGAAATCCGCAAGGAATGTAGAGCAGTCCGGAGATAACCTGCGCGATGACCATCAGCTTTTTTCGACCGAATGTGTCCGCGATTTTCCCACCTATGAAGTTAGCTGGAATATACGCGAGACTGACTATCATGATAAAAAAGCCAGCTTCTTCTTGAGTCATCCCGAGCCGACCCGTAAGATAGAGGGTTAAAAACGGGAATACGAACATGCCTGTCGAATTGATAACTGTCGCTCCAAAAAGGATATAGAGTGATGCTGGCAGTCCTTGGTAGGCATTGAAATATTTTTTTATCGGATTCATAGAGCGTCGTACGCTATACCCTTAATAACGTGGTGGTCAAGGGGTTTATTTGGTGAGATGAGGACTTGGACGGGATCAACAGGATGAAGACTTCGACATGATGGCAGGATTTTGCATGATGAACAGGATATTTATTTTGGCGAAAGCCCCCGCGCGCGACTCCTGTCTTCTCTTCTCTTTCGTCAAAAGAGTCTTCATCCCGTTCATCCCTTCTGATCCTGAAATTCAGTCCAGTATCCTGTGCATCCCGTCTCTCTTTTCTCCATCGATTGCGCGGGGCGCGACGCTCGGCTAAAATGAAATTCACAGGAAATAGCTCAAAATGGCCTACTGGATCGTCCACAAGACAGGGAACCCACGATTTCCTTTCAGAATCGCGATTGCCGATGAAGGCGGCGATCTCTTTGCAGTGCGGGCGCAGGATTCCTGGCCAGGCGCGCGCGGCAATATTTTTTGTGTCAGGGATGGTTCATCGAAAGATGAACGCGATCTCTTCGTCGAGATGGAGCGCGTTCCTATCGTGGTGCTCGAGCGGTTTGGCAAGAGCATCAGAGTCGTGCTCGACAGGCCGGTCAAGAAACGCGGAGAATTTCTCATTCTTGAGAAGCCCTATAAAAAC
>JAKALZ010000225.1 GCA_021813065.1 bacterium | reverse complement strand
GAGCCAGGGCATGAGCTCCATGTCCTCCGCGATGCCTCGAAAGAGGGTCATCGCCGCGTGCGTGTGCGCGTTCACGAAACTGGGAAGGGCGGCCATGCCCGTGGCGTCGATCACTTCAATATCGGTGCGCATGGAAGGTGCGCCGCGCGCGGCAATGGATGTCGGTACAACGCTCGCGATGACCGACCCTTCGATCAGTATGTCCGAAGCTCTTCCATCCACGAGCGCGTTTCGGATGAGAAGCGCCATCATGCGCCTCCTAACGATCGCTGGCGCGGAGATGTATACGCCTGGTGTGCATGCTGCGCTGTCGGCTTTGCGTTCACCATAAAGATGATTTCGCGCATGAGGGCCGAAAAATCCGGTTGCCGCTTCGCGGAGATTTCAAGCACTTCTTCGCTGGTGATGGGCTGGTCAAGAATGCCTGCCGCCATGTTGGTGATGCAGGAGATGCCAAGCACCCGCAGGCCGCAGTGCGCTGCCGCGATCACCTCAGGCACCGTCGACATTCCTACCGCATCCGCGCCAAGCGTTCGCGCCATGCGGATCTCGGCGGGCGTCTCGAAACTCGGCCCGAGAAACCACGCGTAGACTCCCTCGCGGATTCCAAGGCCGAGCTTTGCCGCCGCGTCCTTGGCCAGGGCGCGCAGCTCCGGATCATACGCCTTCGACATGTCCGGAAAGCGCGGCCCGATGCGTTCATCGTTAGCTCCGACGAGCGGATTCCGCCCCGACAGGTTGAGATGGTCGGCGATGATCATGAAATCGCCGGGCCTGAAATCCATATTCACGCCGCCTGCCGCGTTCGTCAGCAGCAGGATCTTCACGCCATACTCGCGGAGCACTCTGACGGGAAACGCGATCTGCGCCGCGTCCCAGCCTTCGTAGCAGTGGAATCGCCCCTGCATCGCGAGCAGCCGCACTCCGCTCAAGCTCCCCACAACAAATCGCCCCGCGTGCCCCGGCGCGGTCGATGCCGGGAATCCAGGAATTTCGCTGTATGAGAGCATCGACGGCGACTCGATCACGTCCGCGAAACCGCCGAGCCCCGACCCTAGCACGAGCGCGCACAAAGGAGGCTCGCCCAGGCGCTCCCGCAGAAGCGCGGCCGCCGACTGAATTTCAGTGTAATCATTCACCATGCTGCTACAATAGAATCAGCGATTCCTATAGTCAATCAATGAGCGTATCGCGTTTTGGCAAAAAGCTCGAAGCGCGCTTCGCACACCGATCTGCTTGATCATGGACTGCTTTGCACCTTGTCGGATAAGCGCCTACAAAAAAGCTCCATTGTGATTACCTCAAACAGGCCACCGGAAGACTGGTTTTCCATCTTCCCCGACCAGATTGTAGGAAAAGCGATCATGGACAGGCTCGTCTCCGTAGCGGTCAAGCTGATCGTTACCTCTGGCCGATTGTTCCGGAAGGAAAGAACCTTAAGAAATCAAATCTCAGATTGAGCTGCTCGACAGCTACGTTTAAGAGTGCTGCAACTATGCACGTACCCCTGGGGGAATAAGATGACCCTTGACAGTTCATCATCATTGCCTCATCAGTGCGAATACACCCCAGCCTAAGTATTCACGTGTGTAAGTGACATAGCGCTCGGGTCCCGACGTCAATTGGTCTCGGATTTCTTTCGCAAGCTCGTCGTCGGGATTGGCCTCAAGCCAATTGCGCATGGTGAGCCACTTGGCTGCCTCGTATCTGTCCCAGCTGTCTTGGTCAGCTAGGACCATTTCAACGACGTCATAGCCAAGGTGGCCGAATGACGCGATAAGCTCTGGAAGCAAGAGAAACTCGGAGATCGAGGTGGCAAGGCATCCTTTTGCTATGTCTTCTGTCGGAGGCAACTTCCGCCAGTAGGGCTCGCCAATGAGGATTATCCCTCCAACGCGGAGGCTTCGCGTTAGAAGCTCGATGGTGCCGGCTACTCCTCCGCCTATCCATGTGGCTCCCACACAGGCAGCCACATCGACCTTCTCGTCGATGACGTAGCCGGTAGCATCGCCATGGATGAAATTGACTCTATCGGCGACACCGAGTTCTTTTGCGCGGAGTTTTGCCTGCTCAGTGAAAAGCTTGCTCATATCGATACCGGTACCGAAGATACCGTAATCACGCGCCCAGGTGCACAGCATTTCCCCCGAACCGCTACCAAGATCGAGCACACGGGCGCCCGGTTTCAAGCGCAACGCCGCCCCGAGAGTGGCAAGCTTTTCCGTTGTGAACGGGTTGTGAATGCGATGAGCACTTTCTGTGATATTGAAAATCCGGGGAATATCCATTGCAAAATTATTGTGTTTAATGTCTTTAATGTCAATTGAATTCCCGTTGAAGGGGGGCGCAGACGTTTTCTTGAATCTTCATGATAAAAATAAAAATTTTCACTCTTTTTGCTTCTCAAATTCTCAGAATTTTGGAAAAAGCTCAATTATAAAATTATACGCTAAAAAAGAACGCTTTGATGTCAAGGTTTATATTTGAAATGACATAACGAGCGCGTGAGCCACGAGGTGGAAACCTTGGCCCGTGGTTTGCACAGCTGAAATGCTTCTGCAGGAACATGGAGGAAAAGCTCGCGTGGGGTCCGGTAGCCTAGTGATTTCCTTGGTCGATTATTGATCTTCTCAACATAAACCGCACGCTGTTTCTGAGTAAGATAATCAAGGCGCATTTTCTTAGGCAAATACAGTCGAAGAAGGCCATTGGTGTGTTCATTAAGGCCACGCTCCCACGAGTGATAAGGATGAGCAAAAAATATTTGAGTATCAAGTGCTTTTGATAATCTCTCATGTTCAGAAAATTCTTTACCATTGTCCAGCGTGATCGTTTTGCGGTATTCCTTGGGGAGCGCGGAGAACGCTTTAAATGCATTCCTGCGAAGTTCTAGGGCAGTTTTATTTTTAAGCGGAAATGCAATAAGGTACTTGGTGGTACGATCAACAAAGGTGCCGACATATCCTTTTTTCTTGGCTCCTTCAATGGTATCACCTTCCCAGTCGCCAATTCTTGTTTTTTCTTCGACTATTCCAGGGCTTTCATCAATAAAGTGGCGATTGGAAAAGACACCACGTTTCCCTTTTTTTGAAGCTCTTTTATGCCGCGTAACGCGTCCTTGCCTAAGATGCGATCTGAGATCCTCGGCTCCGCCATGTATTTTTTTGAATATGCTCTTCGGTTCTTGGCTACGGTTTCTGCATATCGGGAAAGATAGATTCCTTCTTGGGAGTTTCTCGTTATCTCTCGATACAAGCTTGAAATGTGCTTCTTTAGGATCCTGGCTATACAATCGATTGTCAATTCTTTATCAATGAAGACTTGTAGCGCATCGCGCTCATCACTGGTAAAGTGTCGGTACGGCATCGTCGTCCTCCTGGTTCGATGTAGTTGTGGTAACCACATTCTACCAGAGAACACGGTGCCGTTCTCTATCCCTCTATTCGCACTTCAGATTTGAACTGGCTAGGAGCCCCTACTTAATGGAGGTAATCATGGCGTCAATCGATGTTTCAATCCACGCGCCCGCGCGGGGCGCGACCTGCAGAGGTGGCGATCCTGGTATGCTCTCCCCAGTTTCAATCCACGCGCCCGCGCGGGGCGCGACCCCTATGGCAAAGCGTTTTACTGACAAAGATATTTGGTTTCAATCCACGCGCCCGCGCGGGGCGCGACATACTGCGCGCTGATGCGGAAAGGCGTTTCGCTGGTTTCAATCCACGCGCCCGCGCGGGGCGCGACTCTTTTTCAACGAGGAAGTTCCCTCCGAGGCCAGGTTTCAATCCACGCGCCCGCGCGGGGCGCGACTGGAGTTCGGCGAAATGGATCGCCGGATGCAGCAAGTTTCAATCCACGCGCCCGCGCGGGGCGCGACTCGGTTGAACAGGATAATCTACGGG
>JAKALZ010000224.1 GCA_021813065.1 bacterium | reverse complement strand
CATGGTCCCCATGCTCGTGTTCTATTTGATTTTCCGCAAGCAGATTACAAAGGGCGTCGCGGCAGGCGCGATCAAGGGATAAGGAGCACACAATGAAGCGGCAGGATGGTTTTCCCGACGATTTTCTCTGGGGCTGCTCGACGTCGAGCTATCAGATCGAAGGAGCTGCTGGAGAAGACGGGCGCAGCCCCTCGATATGGGATACTTTTTCGCATGCGCCAGGGAAAATCCAGGACGGCCGCACGGGAGATATTGCCTGCGATTCCTACCGCCGCTGGCGCGATGACATCGAGCTCTTGCGCGGATTGAACGCGGGAGCGTACCGCTTTTCGGTGTCGTGGAGCCGCGTGCAGCCGGAGGGCAGGGGCGAGCCGAACCAGCGGGGTCTCGACTATTACGCGCGACTCGTCGACGCGCTCTCCGAGGCGGGCATCGAGCCTTGGCTCGAGCTCTTCCACTGGGATCTGCCCCAGAAGCTCGAGAATGAAGGCGGTTGGCGCAACCGCGAAACGGCTCTGCGCTTTGAAGAGTACGCGTCGATCATGTACCGCCACATTGGCGACAAGGTTCGCCACTGGACAAGCATGAACGAGCCGTGGTGCGCCGCGTTTCTGGGGCACCTTACGGGAGAACATGCGCCGGGCATGAGAGACAGGATCGCCGCCAACCGCGCGGCGCACCACCTGCTGCTCGCGCACGGGTTCGCGGTACGGGCGTTCCAGCAGAGCGGACTCAAGGGCGAATACGGCATTGTGATCAACCCTTCGAAGCCGCGACCCGCGACGCTCAGGGCCGAAGATATCGCAGCGTCGGAGCGCGCCTCGATCGAGCGCACCTCGCTCTGGCTTGATCCTCTGTTTGGGCGCGGCTACCCGAAATACTTTATGGAACGCTTCGGGGCGGACATGCCGATCGAGGCGCGCGATATGGAAATTATCGCGCAGCCTATCGATTTTATCGGCGTAAACTACTATAACGAAGAAGCGGTTCGGGCTGCGCCTGAGAGCATCGAGAACCCCTATGGCGTTGAGAGCGTGCGGACCTGGCAGAAGCGGACCGAGATGGATTGGGAAATCGAACCTGCAGGGCTGCGAAGAATTCTTGAGTACATCGCGTCGACATGGCCCCGCAAGGCGCTCTACGTGACCGAGAACGGCGCGGCCTTTCCCGATATGGCGGGGCCCGACGGATTCGTCAGAGATTACGACCGTATCGAGTATCTGAAGGAACACATTTCCTCCTGTCGTGCCGCGCTGCGACGCGGAGTGCCGCTCAAAGGCTACTTTCTCTGGAGCCTCATCGACAACTTCGAGTGGTCCTTCGGCTACACGCGCAGCTTCGGCATCGCCAGCGTCGATCAGGCTACTAGGAATAGACAGCCCAAGCTGAGCTATTACTTCTATCGCGATCTCATCGCGGGCTTTGCGCTCTGAGGGGGAGTGGTATGAGTGGCTCGAGCGTACCTGGCAGGGACGGCGATAGCGAAGAGTTTGGCAGCATTAAGGGCAGCGGTGCACATGCGGGCGGCCGCCGATGCGATCTCATTCCCATTCCCGTGTTGTGGGAACCCGAGGAGGGCGCGTTCGAGCTCGGGCCGCGCGTGGAAATTTTCGCGCCAGAACAGCTTGCGCGTGAGGCACAGGTGCTTGCGCGATGGCTCGAGAGGGCTCAAGAGGGACGGCGATGCGTGGTGGTTTTAGAAGAGAACGCCACGCGAAAATGTGCTGCCCATATTGTGCTCTCTCTTTCGCAGGAGATGCGATGCGCGGAAGAGTATCGGCTCGACATTGGAAGGACGGGGATTCGGATTGAAGCGGCCGATGAGGCGGGCGTGGTTCGAGGCGCGGCGAGCCTCGCGCAGCTCGCGTTCTCGCGGGGAAATAGCATCGCGGCAATGCGTATCCACGATTGGCCCCGCTTTTCATGGCGCGGTTTCATGCTTGACTGCGCGCGCAATTTCTTTCGGGTAGAATTTATCGAAAAACTTATCGATCTCGCCGCGCTCCACAAGCTCAGTGTGTTCCACTGGCATCTAACCGACGATCAGGCATGGCGCCTCGAGATTCCTTCGCACCCTGAACTCACCGAGCGCGGAGCCTTCAGACAGGATCTTCGCTACGAGGTTGAGATGAAGAAGGGTGGGTTCTACAGCCGGAATGATGTGGAACGAATCGTTGCGCACGCCGCGGCACGTCATATCCTTGTGGTGCCTGAAATCGAGTCACCTGGCCATAGCACGGCGCTTTTAGCTTCACATCCCGAATTTTCGTGCAGGGGAGGCGTCAATCCTTCGCTTCAATTCAAGCCGCAGGATCACTATGGCATCTTTGAGGATATCGTGTGCGCGGGAAATGACGCGACGCTCTCCTTCTTTGATGAAGTGGTGGGCGAACTCTGCGCGATGTTTCCTGGAGGCTACGTGCACATGGGTGGCGATGAGGCGCCGAAGGCGCGCTGGATCGATTGCCCTCGTTGTCAGCGGCGGATGATTGAGCTGGATTTGCGAGATGCGCGGGGCGATTGCGCGCCCGAGAAGCTTCAAGCCTGGTACATGGGGCGCCTCTCGGCGATGCTCCGATCGCGGGGCAGGCGCATGGTTGGCTGGGATGAGGTGATTGAGGGAGGAATTAGCGGCGATACCATCGTGATGTCGTGGCGGGGCATTGGCTTGGGCATAGAGGCGGCGAAACTCGGGTACGATGTGGTGATGTGTCCGCAGACGAGAGCCTGCTACCTCGATCACAAGCACCTCGACACACCGGAGGAGCCAGGGCACCTTGGTTTTTGTACCGTGCGTGACTCGTACAGTTTCGATCCTGTACCAGAAAAACTCCCTGACGATCTGGCTCGACATATCCTTGGCGGCCAAGCGAATCTCTGGAGCGAGCTTCTTTATTTTGGCAGGCATGCCGAATACATGCTGTTTCCGAGGCTATGCGCGCTTTCGGAAGTGTTCTGGAGCCCTCGCGAGCTTCGCGATTTCGAGGACTTCTCGGCGCGCCTCGATTCGCATAAGCGCAGACTCGACGCGCTCGACACGCTGTATTATAAAGGGATGCTCTCTTAACTCCTTCCTTCTTACGCTGTAATTCTTCCCCTCTCCGCGCAAGGCCGCATCGCCGCATGGCATCGCCGCGCTTTTTGTCCCTTGTCTAAAACATAAGTTTTCTTTATTATTTATCCATCTTATCTTTTAAGGGCGAGAAAATGTCACGCAATGTCGAGCTGGAAGACGCGCTCAAGGCATGGATTAGCCAGGTGATGAGGTTTTCCATGCGAGGTTTCATCGAGTTTGCCACCGAGAGCAAGCTCTCGATGCCGCAGATTGCGGTGTTGTTTCGATTGAGCGGCGATAAGCGCTGCGCGGTGACCGAGCTCGGCGAAGAGTTCGGGGTGAGCGGCGCGGCGGCGAGCCAGATGGTCGAAAAACTTTCACAGATGGGGCTTATCGAGCGTCTGGAAGACGCCGACGACCGTCGCGTGAAACGGCTTCTCTTGACGCAGAAGAGCAAGAAAATCGTCGTGCGCAGCATCGAGGCGCGTCAAGAGTGGATAGCTCATTTCAGTCAGACATTTAGCTTCGAGGAAGCGCGCGAGGCTGCCGCGGTTCTTGGAAAATTCACAGCCCGAGCGACAGAGCTCTCGCGAGGTGATTCCGCGCGCGGCACGCGCCAGGGGCCTGCGGCCACGATATCCAATTCGGATAATTGAAGCGAATCAAGGAGAATCGAATGCGAACTGTTTTTCGTTATCTAAAGCCGTACTGGCTCAGCGTTGTGCTGGTCATCGCGCTTCTTTTTATCCAGGCGAACGCTGATCTCTCTCTTCCCGACTATCTCTCGCAGATCGTCAATATCGGCATTCAGCAAAACGGCGTTCAAGCCGATCTTCCCCAAGTGATGCGAACCACGA
>JAKALZ010000223.1 GCA_021813065.1 bacterium | reverse complement strand
CCGGCTGAGATATGTCTCGCGCTCGTGGGAAGCATTATCGGCTTTCTCATTTTCAACCTTCCCCCCGCGAAGATATTCATGGGCGACTCCGGGAGCCTTTTCCTCGGCTTCGTACTCTCGATCATCCCTCTCATGAGCCAGTACAAGGGCTTTCATGGCAGCGACATTGGCGTTTTCTCCGCGGCCACCGTCTTGAGCATTCCGATACTCGACACGCTCATGGCCATATTCAGGAGGTGGAGAGCGCATAAATCATTCTTCTCAGCCGACAGACAGCACCTTCACCACAAACTGCTCGACATGGGCCTTCGCCCACCGAGAATTCTTCTTCTTCTATACTCTCTGACGATCGTGCTCGGTATGATCTCTCTGAGCTCGCTGTTTATTCCACTCTCGTGGAGCTTTACTATGAATCTCGCGATGCTCGCGGGAATGGGCGTGTATTTTTTCCGCCTCAATCAGCCCGACAAGGCGCTGAACAACGCATAGTTCTGAGCGAAAGGTGCGCGATTCTCCGAGCGCCTTACACATCTGCCCTTATCTCAAACTAAAGAGCGACACAAGACCGCTCGCGTCTCCCGATGTGATAAAGCTGTCGCCGAATGCCGCTATATTATTCACTGCCTCAATCGCCGCGCATTCGCCCGAACTCGCGAGCGAGGTTTGAAGAAGCGGCGTTCCTGAGGCATCGAGGCTTACAGTGCCCAGAACCGCTCCGCCCGAAACTCCGAGCACCGTGGATCCCGCGGCATTTTTTGCCACCGCGACCGACCGCGCTTTTTCGAAATCATCGTTGAGGCTGAGCGTCGAAGAGAGCGAGTAGCCTGTCACGGGGTCAGTCTCTGTCGCCACATGCAGTTTTTTCGAGTAACCGAGGAAGTAGCACACATTCGATGACCTGTCGTACGCGATCGATCTGGGGTCGCCTAAGGATTCGCCGCCTGGTCCAGACGCGTAGCTCGAATGAGAATTAAACGCGGCGTCCGCCTCCGTGTAATGGACAAAATAGAGTCGTGCCACATTCGAAGAGCAGGCGGCGATCCATCCATCTCGAAGGAGCTCCATATCCTCCATGCCAAGGGTGACCGTCGGAAGGCTATCCTTATCGAAGCAGGACGAAAAAAGAAATTCGCTTTCGATCGCGCTCTGTCCCGCGAGGAGCTTATCGACATTGAGAACCATGATCTTCTCTGGAGTATTCGCGAGCACATAAAGGATCTTTCCATCGGATGAAAATCGCATCGATTTCACATTGTCGAAGCTCGGAGCTCCATCCTTCGCGCCGATCATATCCGCTTTGGAGAGAACGGCCCCTCCGCCATCAAGCGTGTAGAGCCTGAGCCAGTTGGAGGTTGAGCCTGCCACCGCGAGTCGAGCGCCATCGACGGAGACGCAGGCTCGGTCTGGACTCCGCTCGCTTTTATCGACAACAATCCTCTCGCGCCAAAGACGAACCCACCCCACCGAGGAGGGGATGGTTGTCGCGCTTCCACCCGCAGCGCGCGCTTCTCGGCCCGCAGGTGAATAAAAGAGATGCACCGCGCTGGATTTATCAAGACCGAGGATCGCGATGAGTCCGGACGGGCTGCTCGCTACCCACTTCGCGGGAGAGAGAACACCTGTGCCACTGTTTGAGAGATCGAGCGTGTCCACGAGCGAAGGAGACAGAGCGGCGCGGTAGTCGATGCTCTGTACCCACTCGATGACATTGTTTGAAGGGCCTAGCGCGATGCTGCTCGCGCTCGAGAGCGATCGCGCGGTAAAAGTCGCGACATTGGAGAGAATCACGTCGGTGTGCACCGAAGCGATGCCCGCGCTCGCATCAATCGCTGAAACGAAAAAATCGTACCCGGAGAGCAGTTCGGCCGCGACATTTGCGGGGTTGCTGACGCGTGCGCCATTCGCGTACCACTCGGAGGAGAGGAGCGATGAAGCAGTCGCTGAGAGCGCGAGAGGAACACTCAAGGGCTTCGTCGAGGAAATTACGCGATCAACGCCCATCGCCGCGCTCTCCGAGAGTTCAAGCACGGGGGCGCTGATGGAAATACCCAGCGAAGGATCAGAAAGGTTGATGCTACATGTTCCCGAAGACACTTGCCCCTGAGCAACAAGAGCGGTCGCGGTGGCACCCGCTACCACCGCCGCTGAAGCGTCCAGAAGGCGCACCGTTATTGTGTAGATGCCAGACACAAGGTCCGTGGCGCTCAAACTCGCGTCTGAGGCGGGAATTTCATAAGTGCGTGGCTGCGGACCCGAAAACGTCGCGTCGCCTGGCAAACCTCGGTAGAGGAGGCCTACGGAGTACATCCAATCCGTACCTGGGGCTTGGCTCGGTGAGAAATTAAGATTGAGCACACCTGAACCCTTCGCCAGGTGGAGCGCGATGGGAACCGCGACAGTCTTTCCCGCTTCGGCTTGCAGGTGCAGGGTCTTCTCAAGAAGAATTGCGCCATCGGCGGTGAGTCCCTCGGCGATGAGATCCCACTCCCCAACCTTGAGCCGCACCTCTTCAGCCCCCTTGCCCAGAGTCTTAGTGATCGTTTCGCCTCCCTTAGACGTGAAGGTCAGCTTGTAGGAACTAATTTTGCATCCTGACGTAGGTCCAATCGACCTCCCCTCAGCTCCCTTCACCTCAGGGCTGGAAATTTCACTCGGTACCTCGCACACAATCCGGATGCGCGCCAAATTGTCGCGAATACCGATGGGACAGGCGAAAAGAGAGAGCGCGACGCAGAGCACAAGGGCTGCCACCCTTGCTTCCGCGCCTTGTCGATATTCCATGGTGACCTCCACAGATGAATAACGCGCGCAGCTTCGTGAAGCGCTTCAAAAGTGGAGCGCTTGGAGGTCGCGCGCATACCCGCGCACATTGCGGAGCGGGCACGCGGCGGCATATAATGACCGTAGAGAGAGATCACCGGCAGTGGAGGAATGTGTGAAAATACTGTTTGTTTCCAGCGAGTTGACGCCGTTCGCGAAGAGTGGCGGGCTCGGCGATGCAGTATCTTCGCTCGCGGCGGCGCTTTCCAAATTGGGGCACGATGTCAGAGTTCTCATCCCTCGCTACTATTTTATCTCAAAGAACACCCTTCGCAGAGTCAACGGTCTTT
This sequence comes from bacterium, assembly GCA_021813065.1. Lineage (GTDB taxonomy): Bacteria > Spirochaetota > Spirochaetia > Treponematales > Rectinemataceae > Rectinema. The sequence continues at coordinate 836 of JAKALZ010000223.1, read as the reverse complement.
TGGAAATAGAGACCGCTACGGGCACGCAGCGCGCGTTTATCTACACGACAACCATGCCGAAATCCCAAGTCAAGATTTACTTTCTTGACTGTGAGGCTCTCTACGGCAGGAATGGCATCTATGGCTATACCTCAGCGCAAGAATTCGCGGATAATCCCAAGCGATTCTCCGCGCTCAGCAAGGCGGCTTTCTTCGTGTGTCGAAGCCTCGGCTGGATCCCCAATGTGATTCACGCGAATGACTGGCCATCCGCGCCAGTACCCGTATATCTCACAACCATAGAAAAAAATACGGAATTTGCTGAGACCGCGGGTATATTCACCATTCACAACCTCGGCTACCAGGGCATTTACAGCCGCGATCACTTCCCTGAACTAGGACTCGGCTGGGAGTACTACTATGGAGCAGGCTTCGAATACTACGGCAACATAAACTTCTTAAAGGCGGGGATCATGTCCGCGGAGTGTGTCACCACTGTTTCGCCCACCTACGCAATGGAGATTCAGACACCCAACGGCGGATTCGGACTCGACGGGCTCCTGCGGCAGCGCAGCCGCGACCTTGTTGGCATTTTGAATGGTATCGACACCGATATATGGAATCCCTCCGATGACCCGTACCTTCCCGCGCACTACACCGCGGATGATCTCAGCGGGAAAGCTGCGTGCAAGGCCGCACTCCAGAAGGAGCTTGGTCTTCCGATCGATCCTGAAGTGCCACTTATCGGCATGAATTTCGCGTTCGGTGCTGCTCCGGCAATGCCCTGCCCATTGGTGGAAGCCAAGGCCACACTGGCACAGGGCGTACCATGCGTATAACGTGCATCACCCTGCGTC
>JAKALZ010000222.1 GCA_021813065.1 bacterium | reverse complement strand
GCGCGGGCCGCGGTTCCCGCGACCATCTTTATCGCCATGTCGCCTATGAGATGGCCATGGACATCATTCACGCTTTTGAACGTATCGATATCGAACATTAAAAGCCCAAAGGGAATATTCCGCTCGCGGTGCGCGGAGATCCTCGCTTCGCTGACCACTTCGAAGTAGCGCCGGTTTCCAATGCCAGTAAGCTGATCGGTGAACACTTCTCGGCGCAGCACTTCGAGCTCGTGGAGCAACTGCTTGCGATCGCTGATTTCCTCGAACACTTCGATTATGCGAGGCTCGCCGCGTTCGTCGTTGATGAGAATCGAGCGAATGTGCACAGGAAGGCGCGCGCCATCTTTGTGGTGGAGGTACGCCACGAGATCGCGCGGTTGGCCGTCCTCTAAAGTCGCACGCAGCGGGCATCCTTCAAGACAAAGCTGTCGGCCTTCCTCAGATACATGACGAAGGATGTTGTCGTAGCAGTGACGCCCGATGACCGCCTCCGCGCTGTAACCAGTAATAGCTTCGGCAGCCGCGTTCCAGTACTGGATCTGTCGGTCCGCGTCCACGATGTAGGTGCCCTCGCTGAGCGCGCCGAGTATGGGAGTCAGACTCTTTTGAGCGATGGCTGAAGCTTGCATACGTTCACCTCCAGTTTGTGTGAAAGTCGCTGATGGCGCCGATGACGCGCTCAATCTGGTCTGTTGGCGGCAAAATGGTCGTGCGGAAGTGGGCGGTGCCCGGTTTTTGTCCGAAACCGCTGCCGGGTACGACACATATTCCCTTCTCCTCAAGGAGACTCATGCAGTACTCTTCGTCGCTTCTTCCTCTTGGAAGAGTTATCGATGGGAAGGCGTACATCGCGCCATCGATGGGCTGACAGCTGAATCCAGGGATGCGATTGAGTCCCTCATACATGATCTTCGCGCGCTCCGCGAGCTCGGAAAGTATCGCGCTCCGCTCCTCGGTGTAGCGATTGTAGCTAGGTTCACCCTGCTTTGGAGGGCTGACGAGGAGAAAAGTCAGAATCTGCCCCGGAAGGTTTGCGCAGAGCGCCACCGACTGAAGCTTGGTGATCTGCGCGATGACTTCTTCGGGAACGTTCCGCGCTTCCATATACCCGCCGCGCTGGCCGCACTCGCCGAAAAAACCCTTTGAAATTGAATGGAAGCTGAAAAGGCTTACCTCACGCTCGCACATGCTCGTCAGGATGTGCGCGAAGGAGATAAAGCGCGCGCCCGGTTTGTAGACATTCTGTTGATACACTTCATCCGCGAGGATCGTGAGGCCATGGCGCTTCGCGAATCGAACCACCATACGCATATTCTCTTCGGAGAGCACGCCGCCTGTTGGATTGCCAGGATTGATGACCACAATGGCACGAGCGCGCACGCCGCGCTTCATCGCGTCGTGGATCGCTTCTTCGAGCATTTCCTCGCTGAGGCTCCACCCCGATTCCTCGTCGAGATAGTAGCCGACTTGCTGGCCTCCGTAGAGGGTTATCGTCGCGGAGTAGAGCGGGTACTGGGGAATGGGGATGAGAATGCCATCTTTTTCGGATGAGATGAGGAGGCGAAGGGCTGCCTGCACGCCCTTGGAAGCGCCGTCGGTCAGGTAGACGTGGTTGGGGTCCACACGTTGCGCGACGCTGTCGAAGGTGTCGCGGGCCTTGATGAACTCCGCGACGGCTCTGCGCACAAAGCCAAGTCCCTTCGACTCGCTGTACGCGCCAAGGCCGTACTTCGACGCTTCCATGATGTACTTGGCCTTCTCTAGCACGTCGCGCTCGAATACTCCCGCACCCGCTCTGATGAGTTCGGGCTGCTCGCATACGGCAAGCACGTTCCGCGCGTAGGAGAGGGGTTTCTGGCCAAGCGACTGCGGGTTTCCGATGTTGCAGTAGATGATCGACCGACCGTTCTCCTCGAGTTCCTGCGCTCGCGCGACGATGGGGCCTCGAACCGCGTAGCGGGTATGGAGCACGGCGTCTCCAAGATCGGAAATCTGAAGCGGCATGATACCTCCCGGAAAGTACTGAATATTGTAGCATTGCCGAGGCGCGAGCGTCGAGCATAGTGCCACGCGCGGCGAACTCGTGTAATATACGTGAATGAGTGCGAATTCAAAAGAAATTAGGATCGAGGAATCGGATGCTGCCGCGATATCGGAGCGGGCGGCCGATGCTCATCGCGTGGATCATGAAGCGCCGCGCGCCTACGTAGTCGGCGTGTCTTCTTCTGAGTTGCGCAAAGAAGAAGCGCGTGAGCTCCTCGATGAGCTCCGAAGTCTGGCGAACACCCTCGGCCTCGACATTGTGGGCGAGAACCTCGTTAACCTCAGAGAGAAGACCCCCTCCCTCCTTCTCGGTTCGGGAAAAGCACAAGAGATCGCGGAGGCGGCGGAGGCGGCGGGCGCGGACACGATTGTCTTCGACCATACGCTGAGCGCTGTTCAGCAGCGCAACTGGGAGAAGCTCACCTCGAAGAAGGTGTACGACCGGGCAGAGCTCATCATTAAAATATTCGCGGCGCGGGCACTGACAAAGGAAGCAAATCTTCAGGTCGAGCTCGCGCAGCTGCAGTACTCGCTGCCGCGCCTCGCCCATTCCTACGACGATCTCATGCGCCAGCGTGGCGGCCGCTACGGCACCAAAGGCTCCGGCGAACAGAAAATCGAACTCGATCGTCGCGAAATCGAGCGGCGCATCCACGAGATTAAGAATGAACTCGAGGCGGTGCGCAAAGAGCGCACGGTGCAGCGCCGCCGCCGCGAGCGGGCGGCCGTGCCGAGAGCCGCCATCGTGGGCTACACCAACGCTGGAAAGTCCAGCCTCCTCAACGCGCTGACCGCGGCGAGCGTCAAGGCGGAAAACAAACTTTTCGCCACCCTGGACCCGACTACGCGGCGGCTTCTCTTCGCGCAGGGTCAGACCCTTCTCCTCACGGACACGGTCGGCTTTGTGCGCAACCTGCCCCATGGCCTTGTGGAGGCATTTCGGAGCACGCTCGAAGAGGCGGCGCAGGCTGACTTGCTCATCCACGTCGCGGACGCCTCTGACCCGAAGGTGGACACCCACATCGCGACGACGCTTCAGGTTCTCGGCGAAATCGGCGCGGAGGAGGTGCCGCGCGTGCTCGTTCTCAACAAAATCGATCTCGCGCGCCCCGAGAGCGTCGAGGATTTTCTCGCGCGATATCCTGGGAGCATCGCGGTATCGGCCACGTCAGGTTTGGGGCTTGGAGCTCTGGTTGAGCGGATTCAGGAGTCGCTCACGAGCGGGATGAAGGTGCTGACGCTCCGAATTCCTCACGCGCAATACCAGCTTGTGAGCCTCGTGATGCGCGAGGGTACGGTTCTTGAGGAGCGGCAGGATGACGATGCCACGTGGCTGCGCTGCAGGGTGCCGGAGCGTCTTGAGTGGAAATTGAAGGATTGCGCGATTGAGCCCGATGCGTGGGGAAATTGAGCGCTATTTGAATAAAATAATGTACTGAAAGGAATTGAGATGGATCGAATCGAGAATTGCGCGGTCGTGGGTGCGGGCGCGATTGGCGCGTCGCTGGCCGCGCGGCTTTTCGACGCGGGCAAGGATATGCGCATCGTGGCGGCGGGAGTGCGCAAGGCACGCTATGAGCGCGAAGGATGTGTGGTCAATGGCACGCGGTATGTGTGGCCAGTCGAGGATCAGTCATGCGCGCGCCCTGTCGATCTCGTCATCCTCGCGGTGAAGAACTACAGCCTCGAAGAGGCGATCGACGAAATGCGTCCTTTTGTGGGACCGCGTACGATGGTGCTCTCGCTCCTCAACGGGATCGACGCGGTGCCGAAGCTGCGCGCGGAGTTCGGCGCCGAAAATGTGCCCTTCGGCATGATCATCGGCATCGACGCGCATCGCATTGGCAACGAGATCCGCTATTCAGCCAAGGGTCAGATTTTCTCGGGCTTCGAGAAGGGGCGG
>JAKALZ010000221.1 GCA_021813065.1 bacterium | reverse complement strand
ATACGCCACTAGGTTAATGTCGTGAGAGATGAAGAGGTAGGTCAAGCCAAGCTCTCGCTTTATATCCTCGAGGAGGTTTATCACCTGCGCTTGAATCGACACGTCGAGGTTTGAGACAGGCTCGTCCAGCACAAGAAAATCAGGCTCCATCGTGAGCGCGCGCGCGATAACGATCCGCTGCCGCTGCCCTGTGGAGAATTCGTGGGGATACCGAGACGCGGCCGATGCGCTCATTCCCACGAGATCGAGAAGACGATCCACCCTTTTCTCGCGCTCGGCGCGCGGCACGCCGAGATTGATGAGCCCTTCAGAGATGCTGTCGCGCACGCGCATCCTCGGATCGAGCGAGCTGTGGGGGTCCTGGAACACAATCTGCATGTGCCTTCGCTCAGCCCGCAGAGAGCGCGCGCGCAGCGAGGCGAGATCGATGCTTCGGTACTTCACCGAGCCTGAGGTGGGCGGATCGAGATACATGATGGCCTTCGCGAGTGTTGTCTTTCCAGAGCCGGATTCGCCGACGAGGCCGAAACTGCTCCCCTGCTCTATCGAGAGCGAGACGCCATCTACGGCTTTAAAGCCGCGCGCTCGGTCTTCAAGCGAACGTGGCGGATAAACCTTCGTGACATGCTCGCACGCAATCAGAGCTTCCACGATTCCTCCCAATAGTGGCAGGCGCTCGCGTGATCGAGTTCGTGCGTGCCGCATTCCGGTTTCTCGATGAAACACCGCTCCTTCGCGAGCGGACAGCGCGGCGCGAAAACGCAGCCGCGAGGTTCATCCTTCGGATCAAGCACTTGACCCTGAATAGCAGCAAGCCTTTTACCCTTTTTCCGCGGATCTGGAATTGAGCGCAGCAAGAGCGCTGTGTAGGGGTGCAGCGGTTTTTCGAAAATGCGATCGCGCGGTCCGTTTTCGACGATAGTGCCCGCGTAAATCACCGAGACGCGGTCGGCGACCTCGCGAACGACACCTAAATCGTGCGAGATAAAGAGCATGCCCATCCGTCGCGACTCCTTGATCGACTTGAGCAAGCCAAGGATCTGCGCCTGTAGCGTCACATCGAGCGAGGTGGTCGGCTCATCCGCGATGAGCACCTCGGGTTCGCAGGAGATGGCGATGGCGATCATCGCGCGCTGTTTCATACCGCTCGAGAGCTCGTGCGGAAAAGATCGCGCCACCCGTCCATCGCTTCCCAAGCCCACTTGCGCAAGAAGCTCCCGCGCGCGGGTTTTCGCTTGGGCGCGGCTCATGCCGAGGTGTTGCCGCACGGTCTCAGCGATCTGCGCTCCAATGGTAAATGCCGGATTGAGAAATTTCGCGGGCTCTTGGAAGACCATCGAAACCTTGCTTCCTCGAACGGCGCGCATCTCTTCCTCTGTTTTCGACAACAGGGATTCTTCTTTAAGTTGTATATTTCCGGATACTATTTTCGCGGAAGAAGAGGGAAGAAGCCCCATTATCGCCATTGCGGTGACGGTCTTGCCTGAGCCGGATTCACCCACGAGCCCATGAATCTCATCGACTCTAAGCGCAAGATTGATCCCTCGCAGCGCGTGCGCCTTCGCCCCCGCATCCACAAACTCCACCGCGAGGTTCTCAACTCTGATGATTGGCGCTTCGCTTTCCATCAATGCTACCCCAGCCTTATCTTTGGATTCACAAGAGTATAGAGAATATCCGCCACGAAATTCACAAGGGAGAACACGGTCGCGATAAAGAGCACGCCACCCTGCACAAGGGGAAAATCCCTCTGATAGATCGCGTACAGGAAGAGACGCCCCAGTCCGGGAAGCGAAAAAACCTGTTCAATAATGATCGCTCCTCCAAGCATGTACCCAAATTCGATGCCCGCGATCGTGATGATAGGGAGAAGCGCGTTTTTAAGAACGAGCCGGTAGCGTATGATTCGATTAGGCATCCCCTTCGCGCGAGCCGCGACCACATACTCTTTGGAGAGTTCATCCGACATCGAAGCGCGTGTGTGGCGCAACAAAATCGCCGCTCTCGCGACTCCCAGTGAAAGCGCGGGGAGCACGAGGCCTCGCAAGGAATCGGCTCCAAAGAGCGGGAACACCGGAAATCTCACGGCGAAGAGCAGAAGGAGCAGAATGCCGAGCCAAAAACTGGGTATGGCCATACCGATCTGGGAAAAAGTCAGCCCTACATAATCCCAGGCTGACCAGCGCTTCACCGCCGAGAGTATTCCAAGCGGAATCGCGATGACAAGACCGATGAGAAGGCCAAACACGGCAAGCGAGAGCGTGAGAGGAAAACGCTGAAGGATCATCGGCAAAACGGGCTCGTCGGAAATCATGGACTTTCCGAGATCGAGACGAGCCACATTTCCAAGATACTCGAAGTACTGTACGGTGAGCGGCCGATCGGTGCCGAGCTTTACTCGAAGTGCCTGCAGATCAGAGGGACTTGCGTCCACTCCGCCGATAATAAGCGCAGGATCGCCGGGAATAACGCGAATAACGAAGAATATGATGGTAGAAATGATGAACAGTGTGAGGATGAGCCGAAAAAGCCGCTTCGCAATCAATTTTACAATGTTCATCCCCTGCTCCGCCACATCGCGTGATCCACCATTCACCGCAAAGGCTCGTCCGGTACCTCGGCGGGCGTCGGTTCTTGGTGCGCTTGTTCTTGGCGCGCCTTGGTTTTTTTTCTCCGTGGGCCTCGCTTGCGCCGCTTTGGAGGAAGCGGAGCGGGCAAAAGATCGTCTTCATGGAGCACTTGCTCCATCGCCTCTTCGAGCGCGATGCGCGGAAGGTTGAGCGGTGTCAGAAAGTCTCGTATATCCGAAAATGCTTCGAGTCTAAACGCCGAAGGCTCCTTTGAGCTCTCCTCGCGTTTCGCGAAATCTCTCAGTCGTTGACGGATAAACCACGCGAGAAAGGGCGATATGAGCCTCCGATCGCTCTGGACAATTTCCGCGGCGCTCGCGCTATTGAGTACCGAAGTATCCTCTGGAAGCTGCGCGAGAAGATCGAGAGAACCCAGGTGCTGAAAGAAAACTTCTTTGAAGGACTTGTCTCGATGAATCGCTGTGTGCACTTGAGGAAGGATGTACTGCAGAAGACCATATTTATCGAGCGCCTGAAGCATCAGCGCTGACTTGCCGGAAGCGATGATCTTGTAGAACTCCTCAGCGAGTCGCGATGGGCTCACTTCCGAAAGCAAGGCGGCGTCGCGACGGATAGAATACCTGAGAGAAAATGGCATATTAAATCGGTTGGCCGCCGCGTATTTTATGCCGCGAACCATTCTGACAGGGTCCTCGCGGAAGATTTTGTCGAGAGGAATAATCGCCTTGAGCCTGCGCGCCCGCACATCGTCCATTCCACCCAGAAAATCGATTATCTCCGACGCGACCGGATCGTAGTAGAGCGCGTTGACGGTGAAATCGCGGCGCTGCGCATCCTCATCGATCGTCCCATATTCGTTGCCAATCGTCCCTGTCGAGAGGGAACGGAACGTGCTCACCTCATAGATTTTTTGCCCGGAATAGACATGCACGAGCTTGAAACGCCGCCCAATGATGCGTGAATTGCTAAAAATCTTCCTGATACGATTGGGAAGCGCGTCAGTCACTATATCAAAATCCTTTGGTCTGTTGCCGAGAAGGAGGTCGCGAACAGCGCCGCCAACGATGTAGGCCGAATAGCCATGCGAGGCAAGGCGTTTCGCGATCGCGACCGCGTCACGATCGACAGTCGCTACGTCGATTCCATGCTCGGCGCGATCAAAGACTCTCGCTTTCGCCTGAAGCCCACCGCTCGGATTTCGATAGTATCGGATTCTCACAAAGATGCTCCACGTTGCACGCCGATACAGTACAAAAAATTATCGAATGTGTCGAGAGAACCAATCGACAATATCGCTCAAGATTTCTTCTTTATTGATTTCGTTCAACGATTCGTGACGCCCACCTTCATAGCACTTCGATT
>JAKALZ010000220.1 GCA_021813065.1 bacterium | reverse complement strand
CTACCGTGTAAAAATCGCCATCACGGGCAAACAGGCGCTTGTGATCGCTACCGGAGCGGACAAACCTGACCTTATTCTGCTCGACATCAATATGCCCGATGTCGATGGATATGAGATATGCAAAAATCTGAAACAGGACTCGCGGACTTCAGAAATACCGATAATATTTCTGACCTCAAATACCGGAGACATCGATGAGGAACGAGGGTTTGCGGTGGGAGCCGAAGATTACATTACCAAACCACCCAATGCTGCCATCCTTGACGCGAGAATCAGGACACATCTCCGACTGAAGAGTGTAAGAGATTTCCTTAGAGATAAGAATGAATTCCTTCAGACCGAAATATCGAGACGGACCAATGAAATTGTAAGGACACAGGAAGTCATAATGATTGCCATGGGTTCGCTCGCGGAAACGCGCGACAATGAGACTGGCAACCATATTCGAAGAACACAGGAATATATTAAATTGCTTGCAGAGACATTGCGGAATCATCCGAGATTTAAATCTATGTTGACCGATGAGACAATTCAGATACTCTACAAATCGGCTCCTTTGCACGATATTGGAAAGGTGGGGATTCCCGACTCTATATTGAAAAAACCAGGGAAGCTGGATCCCGAAGAGTTTGAAATCATGAAAACCCACACCACTATTGGACGAAACGCGATACTCACGGCAAATAGAGCGTTAAGCTCATCCACGTCATTTCTTTCATTGGCTGAAGATATCGCGTGGTGCCATCATGAAAAATGGGATGGTTCCGGATACCCTCAAGGCCTTGTCGGAGACGCGATTCCCTTTGCGGGGAGGCTGATGGCCATTCCCGATGTCTACGATGCGCTGATAAGTGAACGTGTGTACAAGCGGGCTTTCACGCACGAAGAAGCGGTTCGCATTATTGAAGAGGGTCTTGGGACGCACTTCGATCCTGATATCGCCAAGGCTTTTCTGGATATATCCGAACATTTCAGAAAGATTGCGAATTCGCTCAAGGGATAAATACTGGTACTCAATTCTTTATAGCTAAAACCTCACACTGGGTCCAATCCCGCGAGGATTCTCAGGACGACGAGCGCTTGGTGCGATGCCGCGAGCATGACGCGCGGAGCGCAGACGCCGGTTTCCGCATCGATTGGGGTTGAAAAGTCGCCGCACGCCACGATTCGGTCGGCGAGCAACACGGTGCTGACTGCGGTGGCCGGCGCGATGCCGCCAAGCCCCGAGGCCGTGACGAGCCAGGGCGCGCTGCGATTTTCCAGAAACCAATTGATGATCATCGATTTTGTCGCCGCGCCGTCGACCGCCTCGACCACGACTTCGCAGCCAGCGCTGAAAGTGGCGAGGTCGGATTCCTCGATGCGGCGCGGCCACAGGTCGAGCTCGATTTCGGGATTGAGCTCGCGCAGCTGGGAAGCGAGCGCTTCGGTTTTCAAGAGGCCGATATGCGCGGTGAAAAAGTGCTGCCGATTCAGGTTTTCGGGCTCGACGCGATCAAAATCGGCGATTCTGAGCGCCCCTACGCCCGCCCTCGCCAGCATCATGGCGACGTTCGACCCCAGCCCCCCGAGCCCTACGATACCTACCCGCGCGCCGCCAATGCCGCCTAGCTCGGGCGGGTTGCGCGCGAGCCAACCTGTGGGGCGGTCGTTGCGCTCAAGCTGCCACGCCCCAAACGTTGCGCGAGGCATTACTCAACCTCCTCCAACCGGAAGGTAGATAAAAACGCGGTCGCCATCCTTCAGCGCGCGGTCTTGGGGCGAACGCTCGCCGTTCACGATGGGGATGATGAATTTGCGGTAGGAGCCGGTCAGCTTGAAGCGGTCGAGGATGTCGGCCGCGCTCGCGCCTTCAGGAAATTCGACGACCGAGCCGGATTTGACACCTTCAATTTTGAGAAAACCGATGTACTCGATCGTGATGCGCATGCGTCGCTCCTTTGCCGACAGAGAATTATCTAGTGAAGCCAAACCCTGAAGTCAAGCCGGGCACGATCTACAGTTCCGTGGCGCCGTTTCGAAGTACGCTGGGTCGGCGAACAGGGCTCTATCGCTCGGGCGCTCGCGCGCGGAATCCGGGTGCGTTCACCATGCGTTGAGTACGTCCTCCGCGAGGCCGAGCATCCGGTCGACCTGGAGCGTGCGACCGTCGTCGAGCACAATTTTCCCCGAGTAGTAGCCAAAGAGCTGATTCTGGCGCGACGAGAGCATGAGCACCTTGAAGTCGCTGTGGCGGTTCAGTACCGGCTCGAAGGTCATCTCAAATCGCCCGTCGGAACTGGTAATGGCCCAGGGCGCGAGGTAGTTCGAGGGGTCGATGTGGAACTCGATTTCTTCGAGCTTGTGGGCTTTGCCATTATAGAACACCATATTCTCAGAGGCGGAGCTTCGATCGGAGAAACCGTAGCCAAGATTCCAGCCGAGGGGTACGCCTTCGTGGAGGCCCGACGCTGAGCCCCAGAACCACCGATTCTTATAGGTCCAGTAGCCTCTGCCCCAGTCGAGCACACCGAAGGAATCGTGTGGCTCGAAGACAAAGCGCTCACCTCCGATAACGACTTCGCCTTGCGCGGGCATGCAGTTGATTTTCTGGTTGTAGTAGAAGGCGCGGCGGTTTTCTTTCCACGATGTTGCGATATTCATGGATTCGGCCTGGGAATCCTGCGCGAGGTGAATGTCGCACTTCAGGCCTCTTCCTTGGTCGAACGCTGGACAATCCGCGATGAGTCGCCGCTCGCCATTGCCGATGGTGTAGCAGATGCTCATTTTTTTGTCACTGAAGTGGAGATCGCCACGCGCCGAGGAGGGTGCGAATCCAAGTCTTCCGCGAGTCATCATGGAGATGCTGTCCATGGGCTGAAAAGTGCGCGCGTTAAAATCGAGCCACACGACGCTCGAGAGCCCGACGTAGCCGAGATCCGAGATTGTAAGCGCGATCCCGTAACCTCTGCGCTGCGAGAGCACGCAGTAGTAATCCCACTCTTTGATGCGGTACCAGGGGGCTTTGATGCGCAGTCTGTCGTAGCGCCACAGCGGGCGCCTTGCCCATCCTTCCTCGACGAGGTGCCCCCTGTCGTCTAGCAATTCAATGCTCGATGTTATTTCGTGTTGGCTCATGAGAATATGATAGTCCAGTCTGAGGTCAAGTCAATGGCGACTTCTTGGCTGGCCAAGGCCACATTGGGAAAATGGATTCCGTATGCCGCTATTCGCGTTTTGTGCTCTTTTTAAGCTCCAATTCCAGCGTCTTTTCTTCCAGGCGGGTCGCGATGATCTTTCGGATAAGATCCATGGGCAGGGGTACGTCGTTTTGGAACTGAATCGAGCCTTTGCCCTGTTTGTAAGGGGCGAGAACGGCTTTGAGGGTTTCGATCGCGTGGGGCAGCGGATAGATGCCGATGTGGTGGGCAAAGCCCGCGTAGTGCAGCAGATTGCCATGATAGATGATGGTCGGCATTCGATATTTGATAGCTTCTTCGGCATCTGGCACGAGTTCAAAAGCAGCATCTCGGATCGCCAGGAGGCGTTCCTGAATTTCTCCATTGAAACTGTGGATATAGTCCGCCACAGGCTCAGAAAGCGCTCTCATGCCGTGGCTCACGCCATTTGGGCGAGCGCGGGCTCGATGCGCTTGAGGATCATCGGCCAGCCAGCGCCCATGCCGCCGAACGCCATCTTGCCTATGGGAGAATCGAGGTTGAATCCCGCGTGGGCGAGCGTGATTCTTGTGCCATTACCATCAGGAGTGAGTGTCCACGAAATCGTGGTGTTCAGCATGCCTTTGGAGAAGAGGTAGGAAAGGCGCTTTTTAGGTTCAACCTCGATGATCTGGCAGACTTGTTTTCCAAATTGCCCTCCCATGTCGAGTGTGAATTCATGTCCAACGATAGGAGCGATATCGCCGGGGGCCCACCACTCCGTGAGCAACGCGGGCTCGGTGAGCGCTCTCCACACTTTTTCGGCGGGGAAAT
>JAKALZ010000219.1 GCA_021813065.1 bacterium | reverse complement strand
GGTATGCCGAACATCCGGAGGTACTTCTCAAGCTCATACTGGCGGCTCATCGTGCGCATGAGCACCGCGATGTCGTCGTAGCGCGCCGCTCTGGGTTCATGATCGCCGCTACGCACGAGGAGGGGGTTGGGAGATTCCACAGCGTTCTTGATCCACTGCGCGGTTCTGAAGGACATCGATTCCTTAGAGCTGATGAGCGCGCTTCCACGTTGAGAGGCATCGCCATCGAGGATACCATAGCCGCGCGCGTTTCCATCTCGAGGGTCGCCAAGCTTCTCCTCCGCTCCCTGAAACGCGACATCTGCGGTGACGCAGTGGTACTCGATGCGCGAGGGAAAATCACCGCCGCCAACCTCCATTGCCTCATACGAGGCTTCAAATGGTCGGTATTCTCCCCCTGCTTGAGCGTCAAGAGGCGCCATCACAGAAGGAAAGCTTGCATTGAAGAACTCGATGAGGGCTCGGGTGCTTCGATAGTTTCGCGCCAGCGCGAATCGGGAAGCGCCAAGTTCGGGCGCGAGCGATTTGAACACGCTGACGTCCGCGCCACGAAAGAGGTAGATCGACTGTTTCTCGTCGCCAACAAAGAAGAGCTTTCCGCGCGGAGTGCATACACCAGGAACAGTCGCGGGCTGCGTGCCTCCGCACAGGAGGAGAAGAAGCTTTTTCTGCAGGTCGTTGTTGTCCTGAAATTCGTCGATGAGAATAAAGTCGAAACGAGCTTGCCAGTAGCGCCGATAATCCTCTTCCGCCTCAAGCGAGTCTACCGCGAGCGCCCCAAGGTCGTGGTAATTCATGATATTGGCGCGACGCTTGTCCTCGCAGAGCGCATCCGAGTATTCATCGAGCCTTTCCATCACCGCGCGGTACTCAGGTAAAAATCGCTCAAAGTCCAGCAGCTGAGATATCTTTTTTAGTCTCTTCTCATCGCGGAGGTTTTTCGCGAGCTCCTTGATCTCCTGCTCATTATCGGATTTGCCGACGCTGCGCAAATTGATCGCGTTCTCTGGAGCCTGGAGGTAGGCTATAAAAGCGCGGAGCGACTCGAGTGCGGGCAGCTGTGCTTGAAACGCCGCGGCGGCGCGTACCGTCTGCTTTACCCCATCCTTGAATCCCGATGCTTCGCCCCCCTGGGCAAGACTCATGATACGCGCCGCCGTGGACTCGATTTCCCCCACAATGGCACGCGCGGTACGCTCAAATTCCAGTTCGCCCACGCGCGCCGACTCGCGACATATATGCCGTCCCAGCCAGTGCGGCTCGACGTTTGCGGCCCCAAACGACGCGAAGAGCTCGCGCACCACCGGCTCATAGCCGAACGCCGCGAGCAGCTCGCGGAGTCCCGGAGCGCGCTGATTCGAGAGTACATAGCGGTAGGCCGCCTTCAAGGCGGAGCGGACGCATGCGTGCTCGTCGATGCTGAAATCCGGCGTATAGCCGTAGCGCGCAGCCACTCCGGCGACGATTTCTCGGCAGAAAGAGTCAAGGGTCTGAATGTGAGCGTTCGAGAGGCGGCCCGCGAGATCGTGCCGCGAAATTTCTGAGGCGGTGAGGGTCTGATGGACGCGCTGAAACATTTCAGCCGCCGCTTTCCGCGTAAAGGTGAGGGCAAGCACGCGTTCCGGCCCAATGCCTTTTTCGAGAAGAATATAGAGGTAGCGGCCGACAAGGGCGCGCGTCTTTCCCGCGCCTGCGCCCGCGGTAACTACCGCGGTATCGTCGGTAAAGGCGGCCGCGCGCTGAAATTCATCGAGCCCTAAGGCTTCTAGCGCTAAATGTGCGGGCATCATCGGAGCTCCAGGAAATACCAGTATCTGCAGAGAGGAGCGAACGCGCAGTCGGCGCAGGAGGCGCGGTCCGCGGCGCGGTCGAGGAATTCTCCTCGGGCGAGGGCGGCCGCCGCGTCGGCGAGCATGCACTTGAGCGCGGACCGCGCTGGCCCCGTGTCATCGGCGTCTTTATAGGCGGAACTGATAGGTTTACGTAGCGCGGCTGAACCCGCGGGCCGTATGTAGCCCACCGCTTTGGCCTTTTCGATCGACCAGTAGAGCGCCCCCTCAACCCGTTCGCCCAGCGATTCGAGGAGGAGTGTGTACACAGGTATCTGGATTTCGCGAAGGGCGAGCCCGGGCTCCTCGATTTCATCTAAATCATCGTCAGCATACTCGTCGCGCCCTGCACGCTGATCCTGGAACCCTCCGCTTTGCCGCGAAACGAGTGAGTCGCGCTCATCTTCCTCGCGCACTATCTGCCGTCGATCTTCGAGAACGCTTGGCTTCATCTCGGAGAGCGTGGGAATACGGTTTTTCTTGTAGTCGATGATCCCGCAGCACCGAGCTTCGCCGAGGCTTTTGTCGACACGGCTAAAGACGCAGTCGACGCGGCCATGGAGCATGGCGCCCTCAGCCTCGAAGGCGAGAGCCACGCTGCGCTCGAATTCACGGTCGGGATACTCGGCAAAAACCGCTTGCTCGAATTCCCAGAGCGCGGTCAAGCGGTGCCGTGCCTTTTCGGTGAGCGCCGCAAGTGTGGGGCTGAGCGCGGGGCCAGCCTCTGACAGCATTTTCGCGGCGCTCGAGCGCAGCGCGGCATCGAGGGCGTTCGAGAAACCGCTGGCGTCGTCGCCTGTGCCTCTGTCCGCCTCAGCCACGCTGCCCGCGCGCGCCCTCACAACGCGTTTCACCGCCCGCTCGTATGCCTCATGCAAGAAGTTGCCGATAAGGAGGGCGCTATCGTCGCGCGCATAGCTGTCTTCGAGGCTGAATTTTTGCGAGAACCACCGAAAGCCGCACTGCGCGCGCGCTTTTAGCGAGTGCGGGTTGAACACAGGGAGACCTGTTGCCGGATCGAGACTTTTTGTCGCGTCGAGGGCGCGCGCCGCGACTGTTGGAGAGAGTCGTCCAGATCCGCGCGCCGCGAAATGGGCAATTTGGGTCGCGCGCGCGCTGTCGCGCGCGTTCCCGCATGGCGCGGCGCGCGAAGGTTCGCCAAGCTGGGGGAGCGCCACCTCGTATCCCTCGAATCCTTCGCGCGCATAGCTGAAGAGAGCGCGTGAGACGCTGTGCATTGCGAGCGCGCGTGGTGCGCGGTCCTGGTCCCCAACATCGATCAGCGCCGAAAGCGATGCGGGCAGGGCCGTAGCGGCGCTCAAAAAGGGAGCGAATCCGCTCTGAGACGCGCCGACAATATAGTGCGAGAGCGAAGCCATCCCCGATGAGGCTAGAGCATCGTACACGCGCAGCGCGTCGGTTTCGAGGAGTGGTATGTACGCTTTGGAGTTGAGCTCCGCGGTAAAGAGTTCAAATGGCGTGAATCCGGGGGGAATGGTCGCGGTCTCTTCAGTGGTTATCCACGACTGGAGTTCGTGCAGTGCCATACGCATCGATTTGTCGGTGCGCGTGTCCGCGCCGAATGCTGTTGTGTCGACCCAATGCTCCATGAAACTCAGTATTTCCTTGTAGAGGTTGGCAAAGGAGGCGGCCTCCGAGATATTCGAAATATCGCTCCACAGCTTGCCATAGATATTCGCGGTCGATTCAGGGAGTAAGCCCGACTTGAAGGATTCTCTCCATAGCTGGTGGATATAGGGGGCGTGCGGAGAAGTGCTCGGTAGGTGCGCCTTCAGCGCTCCATCTCGTAGGGCCTTCCATCCTTGCGGATCGCGATCGCGCACGCTTGCGAAGGCCGCGAACGCATCGAGCGACTCAAGCGTGAGCCCCTCGGAGGCCGCGCTCCGCAGCGCTCCAAGAAGTCGTCCGAATGGTGTTCCAGAGAGCGGTTCTCCCCAACGGATTGCGATTTTTACGCCGAAGTTCGCGGCGATCTGACGAATCCACGCCGCCTTCTGGGCGTTCATCTGGCAGACTGAAAGCACGATGTCCTCAGCCTCGGTCCCAGCATCAATTTCTTCGACGATCGAACCGAGGGCCCACTCGAGTTCGCTGAGAAATGAATCGAATTCGAAGTAGCGAGGCGT
>JAKALZ010000218.1 GCA_021813065.1 bacterium | reverse complement strand
CGCGGCGGACAGGCTCGGCCTCGCGGTGGTCTACACCGGCGTGCGCCACTTCCGGCACTGAGATCGACGCGGCTCTAAGGGCCGGGTGTAGGGGCGCCGCGCTCCAGCGGGCCGCTGCCGCTCCTGCCGCGCGCTCACTTAAATAAAGCACAATGATTTGAGAGGTTATGCTATGGGTTTTGAAACACTGATTGAACAGGGTACCGGACTCACCTTCGACGATGTGCTTATCGTCCCGGGCTACAGCGAAGTGCTCCCTTCCGAAGTGGACATCTCGGCCGAGCTTGTGCCGGGAATCAAGCTGAAATCGCCCATTCTCTCCGCGGCGATGGACACGGTGACCGACTCCCGCCTGGGAATCGCGATCGCACGGGTCGGCGGCATCGGCATCATTCACCGCAACATGTCGCCCGAGGCACAGGCCGCAGAGGTTTACAAAGTCAAGCGCTCCGAGTCGGGCATGATTTCCGACCCCGTGTGGCTCCCGGAGACCGCGACGCTCGCCGACGCCGAACACCTCATGGAGACCTACCGCATCTCGGGCATCCCCATCGTCGATCCCCAGAGCGGACGCCTCGTCGGCATCATCACGAACCGTGACCGGCGCTTCTGCGGGCCCGATGACATGGCGAAACCCGTCTCCGAATTCATGACCTCGAAGAACCTCGTCACTGCCCCCGAAGGCACGACAGTCGAAGACGCCAAAGCCATCCTCCGGCGCCACAAAATTGAAAAACTCCCTCTCGTCGACCGTGACGGCAAGCTCAAGGGCCTCATCACCATCAAGGATATCGTCAAGAAAGAAGAGTATCCCAGCGCCGCCGTCGACTCTCGGGGCAGGCTCCTCTCGGGCGCGGCGGTGGGCGTGGGCGCCGACCTCGAGGAGCGCGTCTCCCTCCTCCTCACGCGCGGCGTCGACGTGTTCGTCATCGACACGGCCCACGGTCACTCGAAAAAGGTTATCGACGCGATTCGCCGCATCAAGGCAGCCGCGCCCGACACCCCCGTCATCGCAGGCAACGTCGTCACCGCCGAGGGTACCCGCGCCCTCATCGAGGCTGGCGCCTCGGCGGTCAAGATCGGCGTCGGCGCGGGCTCAATCTGCACCACCCGCATCATTTCGGGCGCTGGCATGCCCCAGCTCTCGGCCATCTACGAGTGCGCCCAGGCAGCCAAGCCCTATGGCATACCTGTCATCGCCGACGGCGGCATCCGCTACTCTGGCGACATCGTCAAGGCGATCGCGGCGGGCGCGGAGACGGTCATGCTCGGCAGCCTATTCGCGGGCCTCGAAGAGGCGCCCGGCGAGCTTGTGCTCTACGAAGGCCGTCAGTTCAAAAGCTACAGGGGAATGGGGTCGGTCGGCGCCCTGCAAGGCTACGGCCGCGACCGCTACGGCTCAGGCCAGTCGCAGGGCAAGCTCGTGCCCGAAGGCGTCGAGGGCATGGTGCCCTACCGGGGCAAACTCTCCGACTACACCGCGCAGATGCTGGGCGGCCTTCGCTCGGGCATGGGCTACGCGGGCGCCCGCACACTCGCGGAACTCCGGACTGCGCGCATGGTGCGCATCACCGCGGCCGCCTACGCCGAGAGCCATCCGCACAGCATCGTGATCACCAAGGAAGCGCCCAACTATCAGAAACGGGACTGAGCATACGAGGCGCTTCATTATCCTCTCGGGACAACCCATGGCGCCTGATGCTAAAAATGCGCTATTCGCGCGCGGCGAGCTCTTCCCAGCGCTCGATTTTTTCGTTGAGCATGCGATCGAGTTCCTCATAGCGGCGGCCCGCGTCGGCGAAATCGAGGCGCGGCGCGCCATGCAGAGTCGGATTATGAAAGAAGGCGTCGAGCTCGCGCTTTTCCGCCTCGAGCGTGTCGATTTCAGCAAGGAGCGCGGTCAGTTCCTTGCGTTCTTTGAAGCTGAGTTTTTGGAGCTGGTCCGCGCCTGTCGAGGTTGAGGCTGTGGCGGCGGCCGTACGAGGCGCATCGACAGGCGCGCGCTTCGAATCTGGCCCTCGCTCGAGGCGAGCGCTGCCATCCGCTTCTTTCGCGCGGCGAGATTTCGCGCTCTGTTCTCCGGGTCGATCCTCATCCTCGAGCTTCCACTCGAAGTAACTGCCGTGGAATCGGTCGATGCTGCCTCTGCCATCGAAAATGAGCAGCTCATCCGCAAGCCTATCCACGAGGAGCCTGTCGTGCGATACCATGAGAATCGAACCCGGAAAATCGGCGCAGTACGCCTCCAGGCTCTCGATCGTCTCGATGTCGAGATCGTTTGTGGGCTCGTCGAGAAGAAGAAGGTTTGGCGACTCCGAGAGCGTCCGCACCAGCATGAGGCGCCGCAGTTCACCGCCGGAGAGCGTTTTTAATCGCTGCCCCTGTTCAGTGCGGGTAAACTCGAATCGCTCGAGGAGCGATTCGGCGTCGAGATCGGGTGCTCCTGGAATCGAAAAATGCTCGGCATGCTCTCGGATAAAGTCGAGGACGCTCAACTCTCCATCGATCGAATCGTTCATTTGCTCGAACACCGACAATCGAACCGTTTGCCCCAGCTCGACCGATCCCTCGCTGGGGGCGATTTTTCCCGCGATCAACCTGAGAAAGCTTGTCTTGCCGGAGCCATTTGGCCCCACTATGCCGATCTTCGCTCCTGTCGCGAGCTCCCACGAGAAGCCGCCGAAGAGTGCGCGCTGGCCGTACGATAACCCCAGCCCTCTCATCACGCACACTTTTTTTCCCAGTCGCGTGGCGTTGGAGGAGAACACTATTTTCTCGCGCTCCCGCTCAAGGAGCGACTCGCGCATTTTTTCGATCTCGCGCTTGCGGCGTTCGCTCTTCGTGGCGCGCGCGCGGGCGCCTCGATTGAGCCACTCGAGTTCGATCCTGAGGTTCGCGATCCGCTTGTTCTCCATGTGGTTGAGGCTCGTGAGCCAGGTGGCTTTATCTTCAAGAAACTTCGAGTAACTGCCTGAATAGCTTCGCAGGGTATGGCGATCGATCTCAACGATGGAGCTCGTCACGGCATCGAGAAACCATCGATCGTGTGTTACGAGAATAAAAGCGCCCTCGAGATTTCGCAGTTTGGATTCGAGCCACTCGATCGTCTGGAGGTCCAGGTGATTGGTGGGTTCGTCGAGCACGAGGAGGCGAGCGTAGGGCGCGAGCGCTCGCGCGAGAGCTGCCTTGCGGAGCTCGCCGCCCGAAAAATCGCGCATGGATATGTCGAGATCCGAGAACCCGAGTTCGCGGCACAGCGCTCGATAGCGATTTTCAAGCGAAATTGCGGGCGCGCTCTCGCGTCCCGCTTCGTACGCCGCAGATTCGCGCGCCGCACTTTCCGCGCGCCACGCGCCGCGCGCGCCATGTTTCTCGGTGCCCTTGCCCTGACTCTGGCCAGGTTCGATCTCGCTCGCGTCGCCCTCATACAGAAAGTCGCCGAGCGTCATTTTTTCCTGTGTCTCAATCTTCTGCGGGAGGTAGGAATATGAAAAATCGCGCGCGCGCACGATCTCTCCAGAATCAGGATGAAGGCGTCCGACGAGCACGGAGAGCAAACTGCTTTTGCCCACTCCGTTTCGACCAATCAACCCGATTTTGTCGCGCTCCTCGATTTCGAGTTCCGCGCGCTCGAAGAGCGGGCCGCTTTTCAACGATAGAGACATTTCTTTCAGAGATAGTAGTGCCATGCGTCCATCCTAATCATTCTATATTATAACAACAAAATATACAAAAAAATAGATATTAATTTCATATATTAAAATAATTTGACAAAACGGACACCTTCTCTTATTCTTCATATCACACTAGGAGGTACACATGAAAAAGATCGCAGTGCTCGCGCTTCTCGCGTGCGTTGTGGCTTTAAGCGCCTACGCGGCGGATCTTACCATATCCACCCAGGTGAATCTCACCGCGATGGATTATGCCAACAATTTCTTTTCTTTTAAAGGCGCGGTTGGAACAAGCGACAAAGA
>JAKALZ010000217.1 GCA_021813065.1 bacterium | reverse complement strand
GTTGCGGGCGGCGGTGGGCTCGCGCTCGCGCTTGTCTTCTTCCGCGTGAGCCTCAGCTTCTTTAACCATGCGGTCGATCTCGTTGTCGTTCAGCCCGCTCGACGCCTCGATGCGGATCTTCTGCTCTTTGCCGGTGCCGAGATCCTTGGCGGAGACGTGCACAATGCCATTGGCGTCGATATCGAACGTGACCTCGACCTGCGGCACGCCGCGCGGCGCGGGAGGAATGCCCACAAGGTCGAACCTACCGAGCGTGCGGTTCTGCGTGGCCATCTCGCGCTCGCCCTGGAGCACGTGGATCGAAACGGCCGTCTGACCATCGGCCGCTGTCGAGAAAATCTGGCTCTTGCGGCAGGGAATCGTGGTGTTACGCGGAATGAGCCGCGTAAAGACACCGCCGAGTGTCTCAATGCCGAGCGAAAGCGGCGTGACATCGAGAAGCAGCACGTCCTTCACTTCGCCGCCGAGGATGCCGCCCTGAATAGCCGCGCCCACAGCGACCGCTTCGTCTGGGTTCACGCCCTTGGAGGGCTCTTTGCCGAAAATCTCGCGCACCATTTGCTGGACGCGCGGAGTGCGGGTTGATCCACCGACAAGAATGACTTCGTCGATCTGCGCGGCAGTGAGGCTGGCGTCAGCGAGCGCCTTCATGCACGGTTCGCGGGTGCGCTCGATGAGGTCCATGCACATCTGCTCGAATCGTGCCCTCGTGAGTGTCTTCTGGAGGTGCTTGGGCCCGGTCGCGTCCGCGGTGATAAAGGGCAGGTTGACCTCGGTCTGCTGCATATTGGAGAGTTCGATCTTCGCCTTCTCGGCGGCCTCGCGGAGGCGCTGGAGGGCCATGCGGTCCTGCGCCAGATCGATGCCCGTATCGTTCTTGAACTCGTCGACGAGCCACTGCATAACGCGCCTGTCAAAGTCGTCGCCACCGAGGTGCGTGTCGCCATTGGTCGACTTGACTTCGAAAACGCCTTCGCCGAGCTCGAGGATAGAAATATCAAAGGTGCCACCGCCGAGATCGTAGACCGCGATGGTCTTCTCTTTTTTCTGATCCTTGTTGAAGCCGTACGCGAGGCTCGCTGCGGTCGGCTCGTTGATGATGCGCTTCACTTCGAGGCCCGCGATGCGGCCGGCGTCTTTTGTGGCCTGTCGCTGCGAGTCGTTGAAGTACGCGGGGACGGTGATGACAGCCTCAGTGACCGGTTCGCCAAGATAGTCCTCGGCGGTCTTCTTCATCTTCTGGAGGATAAAGGCGCTGACCTCCTGCGGGCTGTAGAGTTTGTCGCCAGCCTGGACACGAACGTCGTTGCCGTTGTCAGTGACCTTGTAGGGCACCATTTTCGTTTCGTTGAGCACTTCGCCATAGCGCCGTCCCATGAAACGCTTGATCGAGAATATTGTGTTCTCCGCATTGGTGATCATCTGGTTCTTGGCAGGCTGCCCGACGACCCTCTCACCCTTCGCGGTGAATCCGACGATCGACGGTGTAGTGCGCTGACCTTCAGAGTTGGCGATGACAAGGGGCTCGCCGCCTTCCATGACCGCGACGCAAGAGTTGGTTGTTCCCAAATCTATGCCGATAATCCTTCCCATATTCCATTCTCCTTATGTAGTACCTTTCAAAATTAATAAAATTGATCACACTAAAGCAAATCAGCCCTGCCGCGGCGACTCGCCGTTCGTGGGCTCTGAGACCGGAGCATCCTGAGCTGAGTCCGCGGGCGCGCTTTCTGGCGCCGGCATGGTAACCTTGACCTTCGCGGTGCGGATGATGCGCTCGTGCAGCTTGTAGCCAGGCATGAACTCCTGGGTAACGGTTGGCTCCGCGACATCGCCCTGGTCGGAGAACATCGCTTCATGCATGTGTGGATCGAACACACTATTCTTCGAGTCGTATTTCGTGAGCCCATACTTATTGGAGAGAGTATCGTACAGCCTCTTCTGAATGAGCTGGATTCCCTCTGCCACTTTTTCGGTATCGGTCTTATGCTGCACGACCGACTCGAGCGAACGATCGAAATCATCGAGCACGGGAATGAGGTCCGTGAGCAGCGTTGAAATCGCGTACTGCTGAAACTCTTCTTTCTCCTTGACAACGCGCTTTCGGAAATTCACCTGCTCGGCGAGCGTACGGAGATACTTGTCGTTGAGCTCCGAAACCTGCGCCTTGAGAATTTCGATCTCAGCGCGCGCGGCGGCGAGCAAAGCTTCCGGCGTCGCGACCGCTCCGGCCTGGTTTTCTTGCGCACCTTCGGCGCCTGGCTGCGCCTCAACTTCAGGCACGAGCGATTGGCTTGCCTGGTTCTGCGTTTGATCCTGAGTCTGTTCCTGGGCCTGGTTCATCGCCTCCGATGATGCGCCCTGTTCATGCTTGTGCTTGGACATTCTTCACCTTGTCTGGAAAAAAGTAATTCTGTGGTTATGCTACATGAAAATACTAACGAAAAATGAGGATCGTCAATACAAACGCACGGACATAGAGCAAGTTTTTTAAACCGGGGCGCGCCAGTGGCGCGACTTCTCGTCTGCCTTGACTTTCGTGGAAAGTGTTTTACATTTAACCGTAGGAGGATGAGCATTGCAGACACAACAACGGCCGGTCCTCGCGCAACAGCAACAGCTTAAACTCAGCCCTCGCATGCTGCAGGCTATCCGACTGCTCGCGCTCCCGCTCCAGGAACTCACCGAACAGATCCACCAAGAACTCGAAGAAAACCCCGCCCTCGAACTGCTCTCCGAGAGTGGCGAAATGTCGCTCGACCTCATGGAAGCAAGCATCGATCCATCGAAAGACAATGACGATTCCCTCCATGAAGCTGAATACTCGGACGATTCCTTCGGCTTTAACAGCGAAGATAATGATCACAACGCGATCATCGAGCAGACCATCGCGGTTGAGGAGTCGCTCCAGGAGTATCTCATGAGCCAGCTCGGCCTACTCCCTCTCAGCGAGAATGAGCGGCGAATCGCCGAACGCGTGATCCAGAACCTCGACGAGAACGGCTTCCACCTGGTTCCCCCGCAAGAAGTATGCCCCGAGTGCGACGAAGCCGCGCTCAATCGCATTGTGGGATTGCTCCAGCGCCTCGATCCGCCAGGCACCTGTACCTCGGATTTCAAAGAGAGCCTCATTGCCCAGGCCATTATTTCGTCGAACACTCCGCCCAAGACCATCGAGGTTCTTTCAGACCACTTTGAAAACCTGCAGTCGCGTAATCGAGCGGCTATAAAGCGGGCGCTCGGCCTCGACGACCGACAGCTCGATCGAATCATCGACTTCATCAAGACCCTCAACCCCTTCCCTGGACGCTCATTCTCGAGAGCGCGAACGCGCTATATTGTGCCAGACTTGGCGATGTGGCTCGAGGATGGCGAGATTCAGGTGCGGCTCAACGACGAAACAGTGCCTAAGCTCGGCATAAACAGGTTATACGGCGAGCTTGCGGCGCGCACCACCAGGGGCGAGGCGGAAAAATTTGCCCGGGAGAGAGTCGAGAGCGCTCGTTTTTTCATCGACAGCATCTATAGACGCAACGAAACGCTCCTCAAAACGGCACATGCCATCGCACACGTGCAGAAGCAATTTTTCATCGAAGGACCCAAGGCGATACGTCCCCTCGCGCTCAAGGAAATCGCCGAGAAAATCGACGTGCACGAAGCTACGGTTTCTCGCGTGGTGAACGGCAAGTATGTGCAAACAGACTGGGGCACCTTCGAGCTGCGGCGCTTCTTTACCAACGCGGTGAATCAGGAGAACGGAGAAACTACCTCGAAGGAGTCGGTTAAGGCGGAAGTCGCTCAGATTATGAGCGATCTCGAGAAAAGCGGCGAAAAAATTTCGGACCGCATTATTACTGAAATCCTCGCCCGAAAAGGCATCACCATTGCCCGACGGACGGTGGCGAAATATCGCGGAGAACTCGGGAAATAGCCGAAACCGCGAACATCGCGCATGGCGTAGCCATTGCGAACGTACACTCTGTGGA